>JBFMDG010000055.1:0-17979 GCA_040754135.1 Verrucomicrobiota bacterium | reverse complement strand
ATTGAACCACTCGTGGGCCATCGACCTGGCCCCGGGGCTCAACCGCATCGGCCGCAATCCCACGAACGATTTCCGCATTCCCGATGCCTCCGTTTCCAGTTTCCATTGCGAAATCAGCGTCTCCGCCGATTCCGTCGTAGTCACCGATCTCGGATCGACCAATGGAACTTTCGTTGATGGACAGATGATTCAGCAATCTGAACTGAAGCCCGGCCAGACACTGCGACTCGGTCAGGCCGAGTTTAAACTCGAACGGATCGCACTGGAAATCGCGCGCCCCGATTCGTCCTCGTCGACGAGTTCGTCGAGTTCCGTTCCCGCCAGTCTGACGCAAACGATGAAAATGCCGGTGGTGGGCGATTGATCACCGGGTTTCCGATGGCCGTTTGGCGCCGCGGAAACGTTGCGCGTAGTAGGGCTCAGTCAATGTGGATAAGATCACACCCCGGGAAGTGCTCGCGTGCACGAACTGGTTCTGGCCAACCCAAATGCCGACATGTGAAATCGGTTCAGCGGTCGTTTGAAAAAATAACAGGTCGCCCGCGCGCAATTCGGCAATTGCCACCGGGCGCCCAACCTGGAATTGCTGCGCGCTTGTGCGCGGCAATTGCAGGCCGGCCACGGATCGGTAGAGCTCGACCACCAATCCGGAGCAATCAATCCCCGATCGCGAATTTCCGCCCAGGCGATGCGGGACGCCGAGCCATTGGCTGGCTTCATTGCGCCAGAGTGCGGCGCGATCCTGTCGCACAGGCGCACTCGGCGCCGGGCTCCTGGTCGCAAAGGCCTGGGACGCCGTTCGAGATGGAGCGCGATGGGAATCGGGTAATCGCGTGATCCGATGTGTCGCCGGACTCTGGCACCCGGTTAAAATTGAACAGGCCAAACCAGCAACAACAACGATGAGAAAATTGCGAACTCGAGCCGTGTTATCGGCCGCTAAAATTGGAATCGCAAATCGGCAGTGCCTCATAAAAATTTTCACGAATCAACCTGGACTCATCGAAATCAACGGCGTTCGCCAATCGCGATCAGGTGA
The DNA here is from genome assembly GCA_040754135.1 of Verrucomicrobiota bacterium. Taxonomy (GTDB): domain Bacteria; phylum Verrucomicrobiota; class Verrucomicrobiia; order Limisphaerales; family SIBE01; genus JBFMDG01. The sequence continues at coordinate 16,940 of JBFMDG010000055.1, read as the reverse complement.
TTACGAGTTCGGAAAAAAAGATTTCCATCGGCAATGGCGGGCGTGGCCATGCAGGTTTCGCCGAGCTCGTTGGTGTTCACGACGGAAAACGCCGGGCCGGCGGCAAGCACAAAAACCTGCCCGAGCTCGCTCGTGTAATAGAGTTTGTCGTGCGATGCCACCGGGGACGCGGTAAAACCGGACCCGCCTGACCCGAGCCGCTCGCTGAAGAGCATTTGCCCGGTCGCTGCGCGATAACAGGTCACCACGCCATTGTCCTTGCAACAAAAGAGGAATTCGCCTACCACGATCGGCGTTTGCATGTAATTCCCGCCCCGGTTCACGCTCCAGGCAATGAACTCATTCGTGCGCCCGCTCTCCTTAAGTGAAATATCCCCGCGCGCATGCGTGCGAATGGCGTAAACCGGCGACATCGGTCCATGTGCGCTGGTCAGAAAGATCAGGTCATGTGCAATGACCGGCGTGGGAACGGGGATGTCGCCGTTCCCGGAAAGTTTCCAGACCTCTTTGCCAGACCGGAAATCATAACCGCCCGCATGGCGGAATCCGTTTATGATGATTTGCGTTTGTTCGCCGCGCGCCAGCACCGTTGGCGTGCTCCAGGTGGGAACATCGGTGCGGACCGTGCGCCAAATCTCGCGGCCATCATTGATATCGAACGCGGCCAGGAACGAGTTCGTCTGCACGTCGCATTGAATGATGACTTTGCCATCGTGAATGACGGGCGAACTGGCAAAGCCCCATTGCGCGGAGGGCACCATGAAAAACCCGGAGTCGAGAATGCCCAGATCTTTTTTCCAAAGCTCAGTTCCATCGAGGTCATAGCAGAACAGGCCTTCCGATCCAAAAAAACAGACCACTCGCCGCCCATCAGTGGCGGGCGTGGAATTGGCATGGCTCGCTTTCGGATGCCGTTTCACTCTTGGAATTCCTTCATGCGCGACCTTGCGCCACAGGACGCGTCCGTCATCGCGATCGAGGCAAAGCAATTCCCAGCGGTGCGGCATTGCTTCCTTGACCGATCCGATGTCGCCATAGAGGCCAACCTTCAATTCCGCGGTTCCTGAATCTCTCGTGGCGGTGGTCAGAAAAATCTTCTTGCCCCAAAGGATCGGACTCGAGTGGCCGAGGCCAGGCACGGGAGTTTTCCAGCGCAAATTCTTCCCCTGAGCAATGTCCCAGGAGGTGGGAACCGCGGGGCCGGACGCGACACCGCTGGCTTGCTCGCCGCGGAACGATGGCCAGTTTGAATCGGCCGATTGAACCAACGGCACGGTGCAGAAACCGAGCACAAGAAAAACGAGGGTTTTCATAATGTCGGAAGTTCCAGGCAATGCATGACGCCCGTTGTAGCCCGAGTGGGAACTGAACTCAAGCGCGCCCGGAAACGTTCGCAACGCCAAAAAAACCAAGCGGCTACGCCCGGGGTGCGGCTCGGTGGCCGCAGCAGTTTCGATGGAAACGGCCGCCTCAGAAATAATGAGCGGCGCGTGTTGCCGCCGGGGATGTTGCTGCGGCTTATCAAGCCGCGCTGCGCGAGTCACAAACTCGCGCTGGAGTTTGGACATTTTGCAATGATGCCTTCGTCGCAAACTTCGTCGCAAACTTCGTCGCAAACTTCGTCGCAAACTTCGTCGCAAACTTCGTCGCAAACTTCGTCGCCAATTTTTCGATCGACAAAGTTTTCGACGAAGGTTTCGACAAAGGAAAGCCATGAGTAACTGACCCAAACCGTTCGCTTCACAATGGCCAAGGCTTCGAGGCGGGGCGGCTCGAAGTGGGCCCGGGGCGGGCGCGCTCCCCTTTCGCTGCTGCGTAGTGCGCGCTTCGATCGAGAATCGGCTTGCCCTCGTTTTCATTCGTGAAACAATCCTCGTGATCCATGTAACACTGCTGAATGGATGTTTTGAACACGCAACTGCCCATGCCATCTCGACGCGCTTTTCTCCGAGTGACCTGCGGCTCCGCATATCTACTTGGGTGCGGTTTGACTTGCTTCAGCTACGGCCAGGAACCGGATCGGCCGCCGATGAAAACTTACCCTTTCAAGTCGATCGCACTCGACGGCAACCTGGAAGCGGATGTGCACCTGCCAGCGCCAGCGCGTCGCGCTCAGGGATCACCCGTCGTGATCTTCATTCATGGCGGCGCTTTGATGATGGGAAATCGCAAATTAACCCCGCGCCCTGGCAGTCTCCTGGCCAGCTTGCTCGATTCCGGTTTCACCGTTGTCTCGATCAGCTATCGCCTCGCGCCCGCAGTGAAACTGCCAGAGATACTTCAAGACGTGGAAGAAGGCTGCCGCTGGGTCCGGACGCATGGCCCCGATCTGTTTTCGATCAATGCGGCGAATTGTTTTCTCATGGGCCAATCCGCGGGCGGCTACCTCACGCTGGCGATGGGGCATCGTCTCGAACCCAAACCCGCCGGGCTGATTTCTTTTTGGGGTTATGGCGACATTACGGCTCCGTGGTACAGCCAGCCTGATGAGTTTTACCGTCAGCAGCCGCTGGTGACTTCGGAGGAAGCTGAGCGGGAAAAAGGCATGAAGCTTTATCTCTACTGCCGGCAACAAGGACGCTGGCCGCTCGTGCTGACCGGCCTCGATCCCATCAAAGATTCCAAAGCGTTCGATCCATTCTGTCCGGTGCGAAATGTGACTGAAAAATATCCCGCCACCCTGCTCATCCACGGAACGAAAGACACCGACGTGCCCTATTCACAATCGGTGCAGATGGCAGAGGCATTAAAAGCCGCGCGGGTCGAGCACGAGTTGATCACGATCGCGGACGGCGGTCACGGGTTCGGAAGGAACCAAAGCGAAGTGGCGGCACGCACCTATGCGAAAGCGATTCAGTTTATGAAAAAACGGATTCGATGATGGCCTGGCGCACTTACCGCTGACGCGTGACGCATGGCCCACGACGCATGAGCCGGTTGCTCACATAAATCTGTTTCGATCGAGGACCGCTGGTGTGTTGAACAGCGCAGGCAGGATCCCCAACTGAAATCCGGAATTCGCGAACCGAAATGCAATCGAGAGGCCCAGGGTGTTGCGCAGTCTGAGTTCTCGCTTTTTCGCGGTGAAAGATATCGGTCAAGCCGAGCATTGAAATCGGGTCCTCTCCAAGGCTAAGGTCTCGCCCAACAAATCAATCATCATCGAGACCATGGCTAATCCGCAATCTGCCGCCACCCCATCGCGCGTCGAGCCTTACATCGCGCCGGAAACTCGCCTCACCGAATTTACTCCGCGAGCCGTTGTCATGGGCACATTTCTGGGCATGGTTTTTGGCGCCTCGTCGCTTTACCTGGTGTTGAAGACCGGATTGACCGTTAGCGCATCCATTCCGGTGGCGGTGATTTCCATCGCGCTGTTCCGCTTGTTTTCGAAATTGGGCGGACGCGACGCGACCATTCTGGAGAACAATATTGTCCAGACGGCTGGCTCCGCCGGCGAATCCATTGCGTTTGGCGTGGGTGTGACCATGCCGGCGATTTTGATTCTCGGTTTCGACCTGGAGGTGACGCGCGTGATTCTGGTGTCGGTTCTCGGTGGGTTGCTCGGGATTCTGATGATGATTCCGTTGCGGCGCGCTTTGATCGTGCAGCAGCATGGCATCCTGAAGTACCCGGAAGGGACCGCTTGCGCCGAAGTTTTGAAAGCCGGCGCCTCGGAAGAATCGAAGGCTGCGGCCTCTGCGAGCGCTCGCGCCATCGCCAAAGCCAGCGCAGGAAGTGCCATTGCGAATGTTGGCGCGCGCACGATCTTCACCGGATTCGCCATTGGACTCGCCTACAAAACCATCATGCAATTGTTCCGCGGCTGGAAAGAAGCGCCTGAAAAAGTGTTCGGCGCTCCTTTCAAAGGCGGTTCCATCTCCGCCGAAATCTCACCTGAACTGCTCGGCGTCGGTTATATCATCGGACCCATGATCGCCTCGGTCATGTGCGCCGGCGGCGTTCTCTCATACCTGGTGCTCATCCCCATGATCAAATTTTTCGGGGAAGGACTTTCCAATCCGCTCGCCCCCGCCACCATTCCCATCAGCCAGATGACCCCGAACGATATTCGCAGCGAATACGTGCTCTACATCGGCGCGGGCGCGGTCGCCGCGGGAGGCATCATCAGCCTCGTTCGCTCCATTCCCTTGATCTGGCATGGGCTGAAAGAAGGCCTTCGCGATTTCGGCGGCGTGTCCATCGACCTCAGCAAAGTCCCGCGCACCGAACGCGATTTGCCGATGCAATTCGTCTTTATCGGCATCGCCGGTTTGGTTCTGGCCATTCTGTTCGCTCCCACACTCCACATGAATCTCGTCGGAGCCATCATGATTGTGCTTTGCGGATTTCTGTTCGTGACCGTTTCCTCGCGTCTTACCGGCGAAATCGGTTCGAGTTCGAATCCGATCTCCGGCATGACGGTGGCGACGTTGCTCTTGACCTGTTTGGTGTTTCTCGCGCTCGGTTGGGTGGGTGGAACGGCTTACGTCACCGCTTTGAGCGTCGGCGGCATCGTGTGCATCGCGTCTTCGAATGGCGGCACCACTTCTCAAGATTTGAAGACTGGTTTTCTGGTGGGCGCCACGCCGCGGTATCAGCAGATTGCGATTTTGTTCGGGGCATTTGCCTCGGCCCTGGTGCTCGGGCCCATTTTGCTTGGCTTGAATAACGCCAGCAAAGTTTATGTGCCCGTTGCTCAGACGGCGCCCGGGTTGAAAACCGATCCGAATCAGCTCCAGCGCACGGAAAAACTGATCGGGCCCCAAGGCGAATCCGACACCAAAACCTACAAAGTCTGGCACAAGACCACGACCGAGGGCGGACCCGCCGGCCAGTACCTGGTGGATGAATCGGGCAATGCCGTTTACCGGGTTGATCCCGGAATCAATGGAACCGAAACGAAACGGCCCGATGGCACGGAAGTGCGGAAATACGACGCGCCCAAAGCCGTGCTCATGTCTTACATCATCAAAGGCATTCTGGATCAGAAATTGCCCTGGGGGCTGGTGCTATTCGGAATCATGATTGCCATCGTGCTGGAAATGTCCGGCATTCCCTCGCTCGCTTTTGCGGTCGGAGTGTATCTGCCGCTTTCGACTTCGAGTCCGATTTTCATCGGAGGTTTGATCCGGTGGTGGGTGGATCGCAAACGGCGGCAAAATGCGGATTACGCGCACATGAGCGAAGCCGAACATATCGCGGAAAGCGATCGCAGCCCAGGCGTGCTCATGGCTTCGGGCTACATTGCGGGTGGCGCGATTGCCGGAATTATCATCGCCTTCACGGCCGGATTGCTCGGGAGTGTTTACGACAACCTCGGCAAATGGGCGGAAGCCAACAACCCCTTTTACAACCAGTTAAAGCCCGACTCGATTTCGCCGGATCTCCTTTCACTGATTCCTTTCCTGGCAATCATGGCGTTGCTTTACCTGGTCGGCCGCGAGAAATGGCTGGCCGGTCCCAAGATGACACCAAAGAGTGCAGCAACCAGCGGCTGAGCTCGCGCAATATTTCTGAAAAAAATCGCTGGTTCCGGAGCAGGAGAGAAAGCCCGTGTCGGCACGACTTAATCAGGAAAATAGAAGCAAAGCTGCGACAGGAAATGCTCGGTCGGCCGTGTTTCAAACCATGCCAACGTTCAATGGGCGTAACGGTCCGGATCCAGTATTTGCATCGGCATCGACGGCGATTCGTCCGAAAGAATCTCCGACATCAGTTTGCCCGTAATCGGGCCGAGACTCAGGCCCATCATGGCGTGGCCCGTCGCCACCGAAAAGTTAGAAAACGATCGCACGCGTCCCGCGTAGGGAAGTCCGTCCGGCGAGCATGGCCGCAATCCGCACCAAGGCTGGATGCTTGCAAAATCGCGCGCCGAAAAATCGGGATAATATTGGGGGATCGATTTCAGAATGCCCTGGATCCGGCGCGGGTTAATGGTTTCGTTTAATCCGGCAATTTCCATCGTGCCTGCAAAACGGAGATCTTTACCCATGGGCGTCACCGCCAGTCGCGCTTCAGTAAGGATGGCGCAAATGGACGGGAGCTGGCGCGGATTGGGAAGAGTGAGGCTGTAGCCTTTGCCGGCCTGCATGGGCAGATCGAGTTGCAACTCACGAGCTATCGATGGCGACCACGAACCGCCGCAAAGAACAAATTCGTCGGCATCGAAATCGCCCCGGGAAGTGCGAACCGCTTTAATGGTTTTTTGGCGATGGCCAGAGGCCGATGGGCTGGAGGTGAACGACGCCTCCTTCACATGCCAGCCGATAACCTCTGTGCTCCATGACAAATGCACGCCCATTTTTTGCAGCTGATGTTGCAAACCGCTCATGAACCGATGCGGGGTGAGGTGGCAGTCTTTGGGAAAGTAAATGGCCCCGGCGATTTCCATGCGAATGCCAGGGTCGAGTGCCGCGGCCTGGCCCGGGTCCAGCACCTCGGCGGGTATGTCGAGGGCTCGGGCTTGTTCGGCGGCTTTGCATTCCTCCTCGAAGCCATGCTGAGTTTTGCAAAGCATCAGCAAGCCTTTTTCCACCAGGCCGAAATCGTTGCCGGGCAAACTGGCCAGTTCCTGGAAACAAGCGCGGCTGGCCAAATGAAGATCGCGCAGGATTGGCGCTGATCGACGCACGTGATCGGGATTGGCGGCGCGCCAGAATTTCCAACCCCAATCCATGAGGTCGAAATCAAGACGCGGCTTGATCCAAAAAGGCGACTCGGGATTCCACATCCATTTCAAGCCGAGGGCCACCATGCCCGGGGCGGCGAGCGGCACAAAATGGCTGGGCACCACCATCCCCGCGTTGCCGAACGAACAACCTTGATGCTCCGCCGACTCGCGGTCGAGCACTGTGACGGCGTGTCCGCGCCTGGCCGCATAATAAGCGGTACAAAGACCAATGACGCCGCCGCCAACCACGAGAACTTTTTTTGACATGCGCTGCGTTGAAGTTTCCGGTGATTCTCGCCGGCGTTATGGCGCGTTCCTCGATGACCCGCTGTCACTGCCGAGTTCAGCCCGGCCAATGCCCCAGCAAAACGGATCGTTCTCGTCCAACAGCAGGGTTGCTTCACCCGTGACGAAAGCGTTGCCGGTGATGGTCGGAATGATCTTATCACCGTCGCGCCGATATCGTCCGGTAAACAGGCTTCCCAAAATGCTTTCCTGCACCCACGATTCCCCGGGATCGAGTTTGCCATCGGCAGCCAGGCAGGCCAGTTTCGCGCTCGTGCCCGTCCCGCATGGCGATCGATCATAAGCTTTGCCGGGACAAAGCACGAAATTCTTGGCACGCGCCCAGGAATTCATCGGCGGACCAAACAGTTCCACATGGTCAATTTCTGGATACCCCTGGGCATTGATCGCCTGCCGTATTTGCCAGCAAAACTCGGTCAGCCTTTCGACATTGGTCAGGTCCAATACCTGGCGATGATGCTCGACGAGAAAAAACCAGTTGCCGCCCCAAGCGACATCTCCTTTGATTTTGCCGATTCCCGGCACCTCGACTGTCACATCTTTGGCCCGCCGATAACTCGGCACATTTTCAATTGAGACACTGCCGTCGGCATGCAAATGCGCCGTCACCATTCCGACCGGCGTTTCAAGGCGATGTTCGCCCGGTTGAATGCGACCGAGATGCGCGAGCGTCACCATCACCCCGATAGCACCGTGTCCGCACATGCCGAGGTATCCGATGTTGTTGAAAAAAATCACACCGGCGGCACAGGAAGCATCCTGCGGCGGGCAAAGGAGCGCTCCCACCAAAACATCCGAACCGCGCGGTTCATTGACGATGGCGGAACGAAAGGCGTCGAATTTCGTCCGGAATAATTCAAGGCGTGTTGATAGAGGACCATTTCCCAGTTCGGGGCCGCCGCTCACCACGACACGAGTCGGTTCACCGCCGGTATGCGAATCGATGATTTGAATTTTTTTCATCCCGCCTGTTCGTTCCGCCGCCTTTCAAAAATTCGCTCGCCCGCTTCTTGGGTTCGGGATGATTCAGCCTTTCGCATTTCCACGGGTGGCTTTTGGCTTGGGTAAAGACGGGCGTTGCGCGATGCCGTCGTGAATGATTTTCAGAATGCGTTTGCGCTCCTCTCCCGCCAGCGGCAGGCGCGGTGCGCGAACCCACTCCGCACCCAAGCCGCATTCCTGAACCGCGAGCTTGATATATTGGACAAACTTCGTGTGCGTATCCAGGTGCAGCAGCGGCGTGAACCAACGGTAAAAGGTCCGTGCTTTTTCCCATTCGCCGCGGCGGGTCAATTCCCAGAAATATTGGTTCTCGGCTGGAAACGCGATTCCTGACCCCGCCACCCAGCCGTCGATTCCCAGGATCGAGGCTTCGAGCGCGAGGTCATCGACGCCCGTGAAAATCGCGTAACGATCCCCCACCGTATTGTGCAAATCGGTGATGCGCCGGACATCGCCCGAACTTTCTTTCAAGGCCACGAAGTTTTTGATGTCGGCCAGCTGCGCGAACATCGGCGGAGTGATGTCGTTCGCATAGCTGACGGGATTGTTGTAGATCATGATCGGCAGCCCGGTTGACCTGGCCACGGTGCGGAAATGCGTCAGGGTTTCGCGCGGATCACCTTTGTAAAGCATGGCGGGCATGAGCATCACTCCATCGGCCCCGAGCGTCTCACAATCATTCACGTAGCGGCAGGCCTCAATCGTGCTCGACTCGGCAACGCCGCTGAGGACGGGCACGCGGCCATTCACGCTTTTGACCATGGCTTCGATGACGCGGCGTTTCTCATCGGGAGTGAGCGTTTGATTTTCTCCGAGCGAACCGAGGAAGATCAGTCCGCTGACTCCTGATTGGATGAGGGCATCGGCGTGCGCTGCGGTGGTTTCGAGGTTGATCGACCCGTCTTTGCGCATTTGGGTGGTGATGGCGGGGAAAACACCTTGCCAGAAGGGTTTCATAGATTTCGAAAGGAATGATGCGGTTCAAACTGCATTTTTTAATCGGGCGGAACCCTCGCAAATTCCCGGAAGCGTTTCAACCATGTGTTTGGACCGGCCTTCCCAAAAAAGATCAGATTGCCCTGACGATCGCGGCCCGGGCGGAAATGCTTGCGAACAGAAGTTTTCGTTTGCGCGGAATTGTCGACCCTGGCTTGCGGCGGGCGATCTCGGAGAGAAATCGGGCATTAATCGGGGTGAAGTCTTGTCCAGTCGATCGGTTTGGTGATATCGATTTTGGGGAGGTTTTCCCGGATCGCTTCGGGATATTTTTGCGCCGCACCGGTGTTGAACACGAGGATCCGCTCGTTCGTCCCGATTTTCTTTTCACGAATCAATTCTTCGAGCGCGGCAAAGCAGACAGCCGTTTCCGGACAAATCGCAATCCCTTCCTGACATGTCACGCGTTCCATCCAGCCTGGAATACTCTCCTCGGCCGCGGCTATGGCCAGTCCCTGGCTTTCACGAATAGCATCGAGAATCATGAAATCACCAACCGCCGCCGGCACGCGAAGCCCACTCGCGATCGTCACCGGGCGTTCGACTTTTTTCGCGAAGCGTTCCCCACGTTCAAAGGCCTGGACGATGGGCGCGCAGCCGTTGCTTTGGCAGGCGATGAACCGGGGTTTCCGTTTCGATTTCAGCCATCCGATGGTTTCCAGTTCCTGGAATGCTTTCCACATTCCAATCAAACCGGTTCCTCCGCCCGTGGGATAGAGAATCACATCCGGCAATTCCCAATCGAATTGCTCGGTCAGTTCGAGGCCCATGGTTTTCTTGCCTTCAATACGGTAAGGCTCTTTCAACGTTGAAACGTCAAACCAGTTCATTACTTTGCGCCCTTCGCCCACGAGCTTTCCGCAGTCGGTGATCAAGCCATTCACCAGAAAAGTTTTCGCGCCGGCCAGATGACATTCCTTTTGATTTGAGATCGGCGTGTCTTCCGGCATGAAGACAAACGCCTCCATGCCCGCGCGCGCGGCATACGCGGCCAGAGCCCCGCCGGCATTGCCAGCGGTCGGCACCGCCACTCGCCGGAGACCGAACTCATGCGCCTTGGAAATGGCCATGACCATCCCGCGCGCTTTGAAACTGCCCGTCGGCAACCGGCTTTCGTCTTTCACAAAGAGATGCTTCAACCCGAGTTGAGCGGCGATCCGTTTCGCTTCGAGAATTGGGGTGATGGTTTCGGTCAGCGAAACAATTTTTCCCGGATCCGCAATCGGCAGCAATTCGAGGTAACGCCAGATGGTCGGAGGGCGCCCAAACAATTCGCGTTTCGGAAATTCCTTTTTAATGGCCGGCAAATCATATCGCACCCATAGCGGACGCTGGCAGGTGGGGCACAAATTCTGTGGAACGTTGGGATCAAAGTGTGCATGGCAAAGCGCGCATTCGAGGTGCGTAACGAAGTTCATGGTCATGCTTGAGTTTGAAGCCAAAAACGCGTGGCAGGCAATCCATGATGCACCGTTCGCACCGCTTCAAGCGCGAAGACCCGCTTGAGCCGATGGGCGTCACGGGCTCGGTGGGAGTTGAGTTTATTCGTACCCGTTCGATTTTTATCTGCTGGCGCCTGTAGCGAGACTCCCAACGCGCAGCGGGTAAAGCTCGCTTACTTCTTCAACCGCGAATACTCGAATACTCGATAAGCGCTTGCCTTTGTGAACAATATTTTTATCGTATGGCTCACCCGTGTGTGCCTGTTAACGGGGCGCGCCCGGTTTGCAGGTGTGCTTATGCAAAACCAACCAAACCCTCCCGAATCTCGGCCCCGCGTATTTTCAGCACGGACCGGCTTTACGCTCATCGAATTGCTCGTCGTCATTGCCATTATCGCGATCTTAGCGGCGATGTTATTGCCAGCGTTGGCTCGCGCCAAAGGAAAAGCCAAACAAACAGCCTGTCTCAATAACATGCGGCAATTGGGCATCGCGACTGTGATGTATGTCCACGAGTCGGGCAAATATCCCGGCACGTTGTTCGCCTCGGGCGGATTCCGTTACGTCTGGCCCGCGCGCCTTTTTTCCCAAATGGGCACCAATCGCTCCGTTTTTTGGTGTCCATCCGCTCGGCCGGACAGCCGATGGGAAACCAATGTGAACAAAACTTTGGGAGCGATGAATTTCTACGGCGGCGGCCGGGATCCTTGGGGCGTCAGCGAAACGACCCTCTTTTCCGTCGGCTACAACGATTGGGGCGCTTTCCCTGCCTTTTCCGACAAAGGTCTGGGCGGCGACGTCGATAACGTGCAGTACGAGGTGCGTGAATCAGCGGTCTTGAAGCCGGCCGAAATGATCATGCTCGGCGATAGCAAACCTGGCGACGGGACGAGCCCGAAGCCAACGCGCGGATTTTTTGACGGCAACATCGATCCCACCACGCCCGCGGAATGGCCATCGAATCGGCACAATCGCCGCACAGTTCTGATGTTTTGCGACGGTCATGCGGAGAGCGCATTGCGCAACGAAGTCATCGATCCGCGCAATGAAAAGTGGCATCGCCGCTGGAACAATGATTGGTCAATGGCCGGGAGTTGGAGTGTCAGCCCCGCTCAGGCAAACCGCATTGATCCGTAGCGGAAAATTTCTTCTTGATGTTCTCGAACATTGCCCGTTGCCACGGACGTTGGCATCGGGAACAATCCTCTGGTGATCAGCAGCCGGCGTAAAATCATTCCTTTGGACGACCTGGCCTCCTGGCGCGCGAACCTGCGCAAGACCGGGCGACGGCTCGTTGTGACCAACGGCTGTTTCGATCTATTGCACGCGGGCCACGTGAGCTATCTCGAGACGGCGCGGTCGTTCGGCGATGCCCTTTTGGTCGGGTTGAACGGCGATGATTCGGTTCGCGCGCTTAAAGGAGAAGGGCGTCCGCTAAACTCCGAGATGGACCGGGCGCGTGTCCTGGCCGCACTGGAAGTGGTGGATGGCGTGGTCATCTTCCCTGAGCCGACCGCGACCCGTTTCCTGAAGGCGGCGGAACCGGACATTTACGTCAAAGGCGGCGATTACACGCTGGCCACTTTGAATCAAGAGGAGCGGGCCGCTGTCGAGCAACAGGGTGGCGAGATCCGCATCGTGCCGTTCCTGCCAGGAAAATCGACGACTTCGCTTGTCGAAAAGCTCGCGCGAAAATGAAGCGCTTTGGCGCGCGATGGATTTTGTTGACGATTGAGTTCTGACCCATAGCCAATCCCATGTTGCGCAGTCAAATGATGTGCATCCGGTGGTTTTGTGGTAGAATCCGCGGCCAGTGCAGACTTTGATCGAGCAACCGAAGCCCGCTAAAAAAGGCGTCCATTGGATGGGCGTCGTTGCGATCGGCGCGCTGTGGGCCGGGTTGATCAATCAATTGCGCGTCGATTGGAGCATCAATCCGCAATATGCCTACGGCTGGGGTGTGCCATTTCTGGCGGCCTACCTTTTTTGGAAACGTTGGGAGGACCGCCCTGAACCGCAACCGGTCCCGGTGGGGGCAGGCCAACTGTTGTGCTTCAGCTTTTTGCTGTTATGCCTCGCGCCGATTCGTCTGGTTCAAGAAGCCAATCCCGATTGGCGGCTGGTAAGTTGGAGCTACACCATTGTCGCCGTCGGACTCACGCTGCAGGCGCTCGCTTTTGCAGGCGGCCGTCCCTGGGCGCGGCATTTTTTTATTCCGGTGGCCTTCATCATTCTGGCCGTGCCATGGCCTTCAGACCTCGAACAGGGCTTCGTCCAAACTCTCATGCGCAACGTGGCCGCAGTGACGGTGGAAACCATCAATTGGTGCGGCATCCCCGCCATCCGCAAAGGCAATGTCATCGAACTGGCCTCGGGCGCCGTCGGTGTGAACGAAGCGTGCAGCGGCGTCCGTTCGTTTCAATCGACGTTGATGGCATCCATTTTTTTTGGCGAGCTCTACCGGCTTTCGGCGGTTCGCCGCGGAATCCTGATCGCGCTGGGATGTGTCGTGGCGCTGGCCTTCAATTTGATGAGAACATTCTGGCTGACCTGGTTGAGTGTGCAGCGCGGCACCGATGTGTTGGTGTCATGGCATGATCCTTCCGGTTACTTTTCAATGGGGAGCGGATTCGTTGCGCTTTGGCTGATCGTTTTATGGCTGAAACGCGGCGCGCCCGCCTCCGAGCCGTTGGCCAGTGCCGCGTCCGCCGGACGATGGCTGCCGCGCAAGCTCGTGCTGTCTGCTTTGAGCTGGCTGGTGCTGGTGGAAATTGGGACGCAACTTTGGTACGGCCTGCATGAAATCGGGGTCGAACGGCGCGTCACCTGGAAAATGGCTTTGCCCGAGGCGACGAACGAATTTCGGCGATTGGAAATTGAAGAGGATGTGCGGGCGCTGTTGCGGTACAACGTGGGACAATCCGCTGTCTGGTCGAGGGACGATGGCAGTCAGTGGTTGATTTATTATTTGGAATGGCATCCCGGGCGCGCCGCTGCGCAATTGGCTCGAAATCACACGCCGGAAATTTGTCTCCCGGCGAGCGGTTTGAAAATGGTTTCGGATTTGGGGACGCAGACCGTAGAGGTGGACGGCGTAGAATTGCCGGTGCATGCGTATGTGTTCGAGAGCCGCGGGCAGGTGCTTTACGTGTTTTATTGTCTGTGGGAGGATCGGCCGAACGTCAGGAATTCGCGCTGGGCGCAGGACTTTTCTCGTTTGAGCCGGTTTCGTGCGGTGCTCGAAGGGCGCCGCCACTTGGGGCAGCGTGTGCTTGAAGTGGCCATTTCCGGAGCGGCCTCCGAGACCCAAGCCCGTCGTGATTTTGAACGTCAATTGCGTCAACTCATTCAAGTGAGCCGCGACAATGTTTAACCCCGAATTTGCGGAATGAGCGCTGAACCGATGGAGCCGATGGCGGGATCGGGCCGAGGTCGCCGCTGGCTCTGGCTGGGATTGGCGGGTGTGATTCTGGTTGCGGGGCTGATTGGCGCGAAGCCGGCCTACCGCGCGTTGAAGACCTGGCGCGCGCAGAAATTTGCCGCGCAAGCTTCCGTGTTGATGCAGCAGCAAAAGTGGGAGGAGGCATTTCGCAAGGCGCAAGCGGCTTATCAACTCAGTCCGCTGGACGTTGAGACATTGCGCGTGGTGGCCCGGCTCTATTCGGTGTTGGGTAAAGAACAGGCATTTCCATTTTGGGAACAATTGCTTTCCCATCCGGCCAGCACACATCAAGACCGGCTGGAGTTTGTGCAATTGGCCCTGCGCCTGCGCCGGCTGGAAATTGCTGAGAAACAATTGGCGCCACTGCTCGAAGAAACTCCGGAAGATCTGATGACGCTGCAATTGGCCGCGGAACTGTTTTTTCTCAAACGCGAACTGGTCCAGGCGCTGAGTTACGCCCGGAAAGCGTCCGCCAAACAACCGGGAAATCAGGCCCTGCAACTCACGCTCTCACGGCTGCTCCTGCAATCGGAAGATCCGGCCGATAACCTGGATGGAAAGAAAACGGCCCTGAGCCTGATAGACCACCCGGATCAGGTGGGACTGGAAGCGCTGGTGCTCGCCGCCCAGCTGGGCCAATTGTTGCCCGACGAAAAGCGGCTCGTGATAGACCGGTTGCGCAAGCATCCATTGGCTACCGCTGAACATCGCGTGCTCGCGCTCGATTTGACGTTGAGTCTTTCCCCTCAAAAAGAGGATGAACTGTTCATCGCCGCCTGCCAGGAAGCCCAGCGGGGCAAGCCGGAGGAATTGGTGGCGGTCTCGCGTTGGTTAAACCGCCATCGCGAATTCACACGCACGATCGAATTGATTTCTCCAGCCAAAGCGCTGGAACAACAGGATTTGTTTCTCGTGCGCCTCGACGCGCTGGCCGCTCTCGGTCAATGGAAAGAAATCCGCCGCATCCTCGAAGAAGAAAAAATTCCGATCGACAATGTGCTGAAGCAACTGTATCTGGCGCGCATCGCGCGGGAATTGAATCTGCCGGAGGAAGCCTCACTGCATTGGCGCCGCGTGCACCTCGAAGTCGGCCAACAACCGCAAGCCTTGCTTTACATCGCGCAATATGCCGAACGGCTGAATGAAAAAACGGAAGCGGCCAAGGCTTATCGACGCCTCACCCAAACGCCGGCCTTGGCCCGTCAGGCTTACTCCGCATTGATCCGTTTGGCCGAGTCCGACAAAAACCTTTTTGCCCTGCGCGAATTGATGAAAGAGTTGATGGCGCTTTATCCGGAGGAACGAACTCCAAAAAATGATCTCGCTTACGTGAATTTGCTTCTGAATCAGAATGTCGAGGCGGCGTTGGAGACGGCGGAGAGGTTGTATCACTCCAACACCAACATGCTGGCATTTCGAACGACACTGGCGCTCGCACATCTGCGGCGTGGCGAAGTCGAAACGGCGCGCAAACTTTATGATGGGTTCCAATTGAACTGGAGCCAGGTGCTCCCCGGTTGGCAAGCGGTGCACGTCGCGGTGCGCGGCGCGAATGGCGAAACAAATCTGGCCCGAACGCTCGCCCGACAAATTCCGCTCGACCGCCTGAAGAACGAGGAGAAGCAATTGATCGAGCCATACTTGAACTGATTCTCGTCCGAGCGATGCGCGGACCATGCCGCCGCTTTCTGTGGTTGCGGACAGGCCGCTCAATGTGAACTCGGCAAATAACCCTGACGTGCGCCGTCTGCAGCAGGCCGCCACACGCCGGTTCCCTTGAGGGGACCATTTTTTTAATCGGCAATTCGCGCGTGGAAATGCGCTGAAGTTCGCACCTCAAATTTCATCGGCTCGATTTCCTTCGCGTTTGTCAGGACAAACCGCATCGCCAATCGCTCGCCAAATTTTTCCAGGCTCCGCTCCGGACCATAAACAAAACAAGCGGTCGCCCAGGCGTCCGATTCCATGCATGTGCGCGCGATCACAGTGCAGGCCGCCACGCCTTGCACGGGCATGCCAGTGCGCGGATCAATGATGTGACTGTAGCGTTGCCCATCGACTACAAAAAAGTTTTCATAGTTTCCCGATGTGGAAAGCGCACCCTCACGCAAGCGAACCACCGGACGGTCGGCACGTTTCGAAGGATCTTCCAATTGCACTTCCCAAAACGACTCTCCTGGCGGAAGGCCCAGCACGCGAAGGTCGCCGCCTGCTTTGACCATGGCTCGCGTGACACCCATGGCCCGGAGTTTTTCAATCGCACAATCGACAGCGTAGCCTTTTCCAATGCCTCCGAAATCGAGCGAAACTCCCTGTCTAAGGAAGCGCACCGTCCGGCGGTCTTTGTGCAATTCCACATTGCGGAAATCGACGCGCGCCAATGCCTGATTCAATTCCGCCTTCTCCGGCAACCGGTATTCTTTCCAGATAAACCCCCACAACTGAGTCAGCGGCCGAATGGTCACATCAAAAGCGCCCTCCGTCTCAAGCGCGATGTGTTGAGCCAATTCCAACACACGAAACAATTCTTCGGAAACCGGAACGGCTTCAAATGCGGCTCGTTCGTTGAGTTTCGACAGCTCGCTGTCAGGACGATGGATGCTCAGCAGCGCATCGACACGCCGAAATTCATCAAATGCAGCCGAAATGGCTTCGTTTAATTGCGACGCATCTGCGCCATAAGCCGAAACGGTGACATACGTGCCCAGCAACGGCTGAACGCGTCGAACCAGTTCAAGGCTTTGGTTCGGTGGCTTTGTCCGGCACCCCGCCGCGGCCAGGAGGATCAACCAAGCGAGCACGCAGGACGTGCTCAAATTCCGTGAGAAGCCGCTTAACACCTTCCGTGACGTTGCGGCAGGAGATGGTGGCGCCGCTGATGTTGTAAATGTCGTCATGCAGACGGAACCGGTCTTTGGCCGATTTGCCTTTGAATTGGGCCCGCCATTTCTCGGCTCGGATTTCATAGCCATGACTTTCGCGGAATTCGAGCACTTCCACCTGAAGGACTTTGCCTTCGGGCGAGATGGCGACTGCATAATCGATCCATTCATGTTTTCCCAGCACCTGGTCCAGCACC
>JBFMDG010000054.1:0-18316 GCA_040754135.1 Verrucomicrobiota bacterium | reverse complement strand
TATGAAAGCCTCGATGTCACCGAGGTTCTCGGTCTGATTCGCACCTGGCTCGACCGCCTTGAATCCGCTCAATTCACTGTCAACCCGCTGCAAACCCACGTCGCACCGCAATTGTGCCTGAGAGACGAAGACCAGCCGCCCACTCCGTAAAAGCGCAGGGACACTTGGATTGAATGAAGGCAGTGTTCAGGGTGCCGCGTCTTCCAAATGCGCGGCCTCGATCGAGCCAATGCACATTTCGCCGCGCCAGCTCAGCACGACTCGAAGATTCGCTTCAATTCTTCCAGGGAAAAGTCCGGTGACTGGCAATGCGCCATAATCCGCTGTTCGCGTTCGGCGACTTTGGCGGCGGCCTGGGGAATGTCGGCGGCGATTTCATGCGGCACGGTCATGACACCATGCTTATCGCCATGAATAATGTCGCCCGGCTTCACGAGCAGCCCGCCCACCTTCACCGGAACCCCAAAGTCAACGAGGTGCACATAAGCATGGGAGACACACACGCCGCCGGCGAAAAAGTGAAAACCCATCGGACGGACTTCATCGAGATCGCGCACATGGCCATTGGTGACCACGCCGACGCATCCGAGCCGTTTGCTGATCGTGGACATCACTTCGCCGAAGAAAGCGCCCACGCCTGGCGGCTGGTCGAGATCCTGGAGCACGAGCACTCGCGGCTCTGGTATTTCGAGAATGTATTTCCACGATTCATAACGGGATGCCGCTTTGGGCGAAGGATGCTCGGCGGCGAAACGCATCGGCACGGCGTGCCCGACCATAACGCCAAGATCAGGAAAGAGGCAGCGTATCTCCGGCGACATAAATCCCTGGTTACGGGGAATGACATTGAACAGTTCAACAGCGTTGGCCACGGTCGGCGTGCTCAGGCTGCGCAATCCGGCAAGAATTTTGGGATCCATTTGAGGTGAGAGAAATGCGGGTTCCCGCCCGCCTTGTCAAAGGGATTGTGTCCGGCGCCGCTGGCGGCCCGCCGGCAATTCTCTGCTGGATGAGTTTTCTTTATCGCCGGACCGCGGGTCGGCGATGTTTGCGACCCGCCGCGGTTTCGGCAAATCAGCCCGCAAGAGATTTAGCCTGAATCCTTTCGTCGTGGAGCACGTTGCTGCGGCTTATAAAGCCGCGCTCCGGGCGCTCCCGATCGAGGCTGGCTGTTCGTTTGGCCTTCCTCTTTTCGAAAACCTGGCCGCAATGGTTGCTCAACCTTCCGCACGCAGAATTTCCAATGGCGGATGATTGAGAATACCGCGGCTCGTCAATAGGCCCACAAGCACGGTGAGCAGACTGACCGTTGTGAACACGATGAGAACCGACGGGAAGGCCAGCACAAATTCCACTTTGAACAGGAATTCTGCCAAAGCCCAACTCGCTGCCACTGACAGCATCGCGCCCGTGCAGGCCGCCAAAAGCCCCAAACAAAAGTATTCCACCAGGAGAATGGTGAAAATCTGCCGGCGCGACGCTCCGAGCGTCCGCAATAGGATGCTCTCCTGAATGCGTTGATAACGTCCGGTTAGAATCGAACTGATCAGCACGACCAAACCCGTGCCGGCGGTAAACAAGGCCATAAACTGGATGGCAAAAGCAATTTTCCCCAGCACCGATTCCACGGTCTGCAGCACGAGAGTCATATCGATGGCGGAGACGTTCGGAAATTTTTGCACCATCTCTTTTTGCATTGCGGCCGATTCCGCGGGTGAATTGACACGCGTCACAAAAACGTGAAACGAGGGCGCTTCTTCGAGCACGCCTTGGGGAAACACCACGAAAAAATTCGGCTGCAGCCGCCGCCACTCGACTTTTCGCAGACTGGCCACACGCGTCGTCATCGGCACGCCCTGCACATCAAATTCGATCAGGTCGCCCAACTGGACTTTCAAATCATCGGCGATGCCTTCTTCCAACGAGATGGGCACAGGATCATCGCTGTTCTCGACCCGTTCATGCCAGCGCCCTGCGGTCAGCTCTTCGCTTTCGACAAGGCGATCACGATAGGTCGAGCGGTATTCGCGACGCAAAACCCATCGCGGTGTGGACCGATTTTTGTCGCGCAACAGATCTGCCACCGGCCTTCCATTCACCGAGGCGATGCGCATCGTGACAATGGGCGCCTCCTGCAGCACGGGCAGTTGGCGTTGCCGCAGGACCGCTTTAACGGCGTCCCGTTGATCGGATTGAATATCGAACAAAACGGCATTGCCCAAGTGGCTCCCTTCGCCGGGAAAGAGCCGCTTCAGCAATGTGTCTTGAGTGAGGTGCAGCGTCAGGATGAGAAACGTGCCGAGCCCGAGCGACAGCAACAGAAGCGACGTGCGATTGTTGGGCCGATGAAGATTGGCCAGGCCCTGGCGAAGGACATAAGGCCAGCGCGGTGAAATCAATCGCCGGGCCAGGGCCATGACCAGTTTCGCCGTGAGCATGAGCAGGCCGAACGCGAAGATCAGCGCGAGAAAAAAACCGAATCCGTGCCGCCATTTTTGTGTTTGGGTGAGGGCGAAACCAAGCACGCTCAGCCCGATCAGGAGATAGAGCGCCCAAAGAATTGGGTCGCGGCGCGAGTTTGTTTCGGTCTCGACCGCGCCGCGCATGACCGCAAGCGGAGAAACGCGGCGAATGGCCAGCAGCGGCAACAACGCGAAGAGGACACAAGCCACGAAGCCAATGCCAATGCCTTGCAACAGCATCAGTGGCGAAAATGAAACCGCCAGTTTCATCGGCAGGAAATCGGCGAGGACCCGAGGCAGACTGAGTTGAAGCAACAATCCCAGCGCGCCACCCAGCATTACGCCAATCAATCCGAGCGCCATGGCTTGCGCCAGGTAAATTGAAAAGGCTTGCGGGCCGGGACTGCCCAGGCAACGCAACACGGCAACCGTTCCCAGTTTCTGCTTGATGTGCACATGAATGGCGCTGGCGATCCCAACGCCACCAAGCAAGAGTGCAATGAATCCGACCAACCCGAGGAAATGATAAAGATTCTCCATGGCGCGCCCGAGGTTTTCCTTCCGTTTTTCAACGGTGTCCCAGCTCAAACGGTATTCTTCGAGTTCGGGGCGAATCTCGCTAATCAGATCGGGGACGCGGACTTCCGGACCGAATTTCAAATACAGTTTGTATCGGGCGAGACTTTCGGGCCGCAGCAATTGCGTGTCGGCGAGGCGCGAGAAAGGAATGTAAACACGTGGAGCGATGGTGGCGAAAACCACCGTTTCACCCGGCACCTTTTCGAGGCTGCCGCCGACCGGCAAGGTCAGTTCGCCCACGCGCACGGGATCGCCGATGGCGGCTTCAAATTGAGTGAGCAGGCTTTGTTCGACCAGGGCCGCCGCATTCTGTTGGTAGTCTTTGGCTGCCGCCGGCGGTTTGGTTTCCAACTCGCCATAAAATGGGAAACCGCTTTCAACCGCGCGCACTTGAACGAGCCGCGTGCCGCCGGTATTCGGAAAATAGATCATCGACGAAAAAGAAATCTCGATGGCTTGTTCACCCCCCAGCTTTTTAAAAAGCTCTTTTTGTTCCTCGGTAAATTCCTGGCGCGAGGTCAGGACGAGGTCGGCGCCGAGCAGACTTTTCGCCTGATCTGCAACGGCTTGCTGGACATTGTGGCCAAAAGAACCGATGGCCACGAGCGCGGCGATGCCGAGCACAATGGAAGTGGAAAAGAGGAGCAACCGCCGGCGGCTCGTGCGGCTGTCGCGCCAGGCCATCAGCCATGTCCAAGGACTGGCCAGCGCTTTGACGAGAACGGCAAGCTGGCGGAGTGCGGGCTTCATCGAATCATGTCCTCATTGGGGGAGCACAAAATTGGCAACGCCGCGATCAGCGTTCGAGCAGCGTGGCCGCAGGTTGCTGAACCATGTGACCGCCGCGGAGCTGGATGATGCGGCGGGCGCGTTCCGCCAATTCGAGATTGTGCGTGACCAGGACCAGCGTGGTGCCGGCCGCCTGATTCAATTCGAAAAGCAATTCCACCACTTGATGGCTCGTTTCGGCGTCGAGATTGCCCGTGGGCTCGTCGGCAAAAAGAATTTTCGGCCGATTGATGAAAGCGCGGGCCAGGGCGACACGCTGCTGTTCGCCGCCGGAAAGTTGGCCGGGATAATGATCGAGCCGTTCCGCGAGACCGACGCGTTCAAGCAATGCGGCCGCTGCGTCCGCCGCTTTTCGTTCGCCGCGCAATTCGAGCGGGACCATCACATTCTCCAAAGCTGTCAGCGTCGGGATCAGTCGGAAGCTTTGAAAAACAAAACCAACCACGGCATTGCGAACGCGGGCGCGTTCATCTTCATCGAGCTCTGAGAGTGGATGGCCATCCAATGTGACGGAACCGGAAGTGGGTTGATCCAGGCCGGCGCAAAGGCCGAGCAGTGTGGTTTTGCCGCTTCCGGACGGGCCAACGATGGCGCAGGTATCGCCTGGAGCCAGGGTAAAAGTAATGGAATTCAAGACCGTGAGCGGACCGGCGTGGCCGGAATATGACTTCGTCAAATGCTGCACATCGAGGATCGCCTGAAAACTCATGCGGCTCCACTTTCCACGAGTCGCGATCGAGGTCAAATGAGATTTTGCCGTGGCAGAGAAACGGATCAGCGAAATGCCCACTTGGCAAACCGCAATGTCACGAGAGACACGAAAACTCAGCCGGGCTGCTTTTCTTGATTCGCAATATCGGCGGTGAATGGCGTTGCACCCAGATCTGACAGCGCGATTCGCACATTTGCACCTTCAACTCGCATCCGGATTTGACACGGCGCAGCGGGTCGTGTTGCTTACCGACCGAAGCGTCATGATCGAGCAAAAGTTTGAACGTCATTGGTTTGATTCGGGCCGGGCATTTTTGCTTTGTCTGGTGGTTTTGCTTGCTTCGCTCCCGAGACCGGCTGTGCACGCGGACGAAGCGAAAGGCGCCGAGCGCAAAACGATCGTGGTGCTCGGGGACAGCATCGCGGCCGGGTTCGGGCTCGAACCGGACGAGGCGTTTCCCGCGTTGCTCCAGCAAAAAATCGAAGCCTCGAAATTGCCGTTTCACGTCATCAATGCCGGACTGAGCGGTGACACCACCGCCGGAGGGTTGCGCCGTATCGATTGGCTGTTGCGCCGGAAAATCGATGTGCTGCTGATCGAGTTGGGCGGCAATGACGGTTTGCGCGGAATTTCTGCGACGGAAACGCGCAAGAATCTCGAAGCCATCATCGAGCGAGCGCGCAAAAAATATCCGGAGATCAAGATCGTGCTCGGCGGGATGCAAATGCCGCCGAACATGGGCGAGGAGTACACGGCCGAATACAAAAAGATTTTTCCGGAGGTAGCCAAAGCACGCAAGACCGAGCTCATTCCCTTCGTCCTCGAAGGCGTGGGCGGCAGTGTGGAGCTCAATCAACCCGATCGCATTCATCCCACCGCGGCAGGCCAGAAGATCATCGCGGACAACGTTTGGAAAATTCTGGAACCGCTGCTGAGAAAAACGGAATAACCGAACCTTGCTTCACGGCTGTCTGGAATCGCCTTCGTCGGACTCTTCGTCGGAGACTTCCTCGAACCAAATCCTGATGCTCTGGTTCTTTGAAGTATCGCAAGACAAGGTCGATGAAGTTTGCGACGAAGTTGGCGACGAAGTTTTTGAGTGGCGAATAAGAATCGGCGAGAGGTTCAAAGCCGGTTCACTCTGGAACATTGGCGCGCAGTTCCTTCAACCAAACTTCCGGTTCGGAATCGCTGGGTGCGCGCCAATCGCCGCGCGGTGAGAGCGAACCGCCCGATCCAACTTTGGGTCCATTGGGAATGGCCGACCGTTTGAACTGGCTGATTTTGAAGAAGCGAAACAGAAAAACTTCCAGCCACTGCTTGATGGTGGCCAGGTCATACTCAATGCGTTTTTCCGGCGGGATGAGCGCGGGCCAATCGCCGCAATTCCGGTCGCCCCAGGCGTGATGACAAAGAAACGCAACCTTGCTGGGGCGAAAACCGAAGCGCGTCACAAAATACAAATTAAAATCCTGCAATTCATACGGGCCGACCTTTTCCGAAGTGCGCTGGGCCGGTTTGCTGTTGTCACCGGTGCTGTGCGGCACGAGCTCGGGTGAAATCTCTGTCTCGACAATCGATTCGAGGGTGGCATTCGCTTCCGCATCGAATTGTCCGGAGGAGATAACCCATCGAATCAGATATTGGATCAAGGTTTTGGGCACCGAGACATTCACGTTGTAATGCGACATGTGATCGCCCACCCCATACGTCATCCAGCCCAGGGCCAGCTCGCTCAAATCGCCCGTGCCAAGGACAATGGCATTATGCAAGTTGGCCAGGCGAAACAAGTGCGAGGTGCGCTCGCCGGCCTGCACATTTTCGAAAGCAATGTCGTAAACCGGTTTTCCATCGCTGAACGGGTGGCCGATGTCCCGGAACATCTGCAAACAGGCCGGTTTGATATCGATCTCCTGGGCGGTGACCCCGAGCGCTTTCATGAGGCGATGCGCGTTGCCGAGCGTGTGTGCGCTGGTGGCGAATCCCGGCATGGTGTAGGCCAGAATGTTGGTCCGCGGCAGCTTCATCCGATCCATCGTTTTCGCCGCCACAATCAAAGCCTGGGTCGAGTCGAGCCCGCCGGAAATGCCGATCACAACGCGAGGAATGCCGCTGCTCGAAAGCCGCTTCATCAACCCGTGCACTTGAATATTGTAAGCTTCATAACAGCGTTGATCGAGCGCATGCGGATCGCTGGGAACGTAAGGAAATCGCGCCACAACGCGCTTCAACGGAATGTCCCCCGAGGGTATTTCGAAATTAAACCGCACCTCGCGCAACGCTTCGATGCGTTCGCGACAGGCGCTGGCGGAATCGCTGAAACTCGTCGTGCGCATGCGCTCCTGCGCCAGGCGATCGAGGTCGATATCGCCGGTGATGATCTGATCGCCTTCGGGAAAGCGCGGCGCTTCCGCGAGGAGATCACTGTTTTCGTAGATCAAGGCATGACCATCCCAAGCGAGATCGGTGGTCGATTCACCCGGGCCGGCCGCGGAGTACAAATAGGCGGCGATACATTTGCCGGATTGGGATGCGCAGAGGCTGCGGCGGTATTCGGCTTTGCCGATGGTGATGTTGCTGGCGGACAAGTTCGCGAGGACGGTGGCGCCGCCCAGAGCGGCGTAGGTGCTCGGCGGAATGGGTGTCCACACATCTTCGCAAATTTCGACGTGCAATTTGCATCCTTCCAGATTCTCAGCGCACACAATGAGATCGTTGCCGAAAGGAATTTCCTGGCCGAACAATGAAACCTGGCGGCGCGTGGCTTCGCGACCGGAGGTGAATTGCCGTTTCTCGTAAAACTCGCGGTAGTTGGGCAAATAGGTTTTGGGAATGAGCGCGAGCATGCGTCCGCGATAAATCACAACGCCGCAGTTGAACAGTTTTCCATCGAATCGCAATGGCGCTCCGACCACGAGCATGGGCGTGAGCGGCGCGCTGGCCTTCACCAGATCATGGAGGGCGTGACGCGTCGCTTCGAGGAGTGCGTCCTGATGAAACAAATCCTCATTCGAGTAAGCGGAGAGCCCAAGTTCGGGAAAGAGCGCGAGGGCGGCATGCGCTTCGGAAGCTTTTCGCGCGAGAGCCAGGGTGCGTTCCAGGTTAAAGGCGGGATCCGCCACACGCAGAGAGGGAATGCAGACCGCTGCGCGAATAAAGCCGTGCGAATAAATCGAGTTGAACGGGCCACGCATAAAAGTGCCTGTATCAGTTACCGGAACTGGTTTCAAACGCAACGCCGAAGTGGGTTTCGTCCGGGCCGCCGGTTGTCCTTTCGAGTCCTCATGGACGCAAACTGCTCAAAGAAAAAAGCGCACGCGTTCAGAAACAGGCCCGCAGCAACGGACCTTTCCAAATGCGCAGTTTGCCCTGTTGACGAGCAATGGGCCGGAATTCGAGAGCCTGAGTGCCAGTAGGATATTTGCCTATTTTCAATTCTCCTTTCGCCCAATTGCCAGGGGAGCGGGCTTTCGTAGCCTATGCGCATGTCTGCCTACCCAGAGCACGTGGAAACCGAGGCCTTGAACGTGGTCATCGCTTACGAAGACTACGAATGCGGCCAGCGCGCCCGCCATTTACTCGAACGCATCGAAGCGAAAGTCACTCCGGATTTTCATCTGAACCATGTCATGTGGAAATTCGAACTGCTGGCCGTGCCGGCATTGCGCCGATTGGCGACCGAGGATGTTTTGATGGCGGACATCATTCTGATCGCGGCGCGCGAAAACGCCGATCTGCCGCCACTGGTCAAGGATTGGGTTTCCGCGTGGCCAATCGCCGGTTCGAAAAAGCGCCGGGCATTGGTCGCGATTCTCGACGTGCCGGAGGTGCCGACGTTCGAGAGTTCCGGCGTATGCGCCTATCTGGCGGGCGTCGCGCGGAAAGACACGCTCGATTTCTTTTGCCAGCCTGTGCTCGGGACGAATCGTTGCGGCAATCCGGCGCATGGGTGAGTGGGAGATTCCCTGAAATCGATTTCAGGCTTGAACCTGATTGTGGGGACAGAGTGCGATCGTCATACTCGGGCCGCGTTCAATGGGAGAAATCCATTGTTGCTTCGTGTGTGGGCGGCTTGCTGTTTCAGACTCTCTGAAAAGCCGCCCTTTTCTTTTGCATTTTTGATCGGTACGCGCAGTGCCTTTCGCAAAAGTTAGGGAGGAAAAAACGTTTGGGATATCACGGGCGGCCACACTGGCCGCCCTTTTTTACGAGACCATGCGCCGGGCAAAAGTGCCTGCGAACTATGGTTCAAACAGCCGGGCCATCCGCCTCTACTCGCCTCCACTCGCCCCTGCTTGGCACCGCTTTTCGATTCGAGATCGAGCGATGAGCCAACGCGAAAACGCACCGAGAGAATTTGGATTGGATTTGAAATTCACCCGTCACCGTCGCCACCTTCACCATCTTCACCACCACAAGTAAGCCGGATCTGGCACCGGGCCGGTGTAGTTCCATTGTGTGGCTTCTTTCGGGAATTGAAAGAAACTGACGTGGCCATCGCCGAACATCACATTGAATCGATACTGCCCTTTGTAATTGTGCCATTGGCTCGCGGGATCCTCCTTCTTTCGGTCCGGCCAATAGGCCCAATCGCCCTGGATGATTTTGTTCGAAGGACTCTTTGCCACCTCTGAAGTTTTCATGGGCGTGGCTTCGCGCGTTCCTTTCTGCGCCCTGGAATCGCCCATGACATGTTGCATGCGCAACGTTTCCACCGCCCACGCGGCCAGATAGCTGTTGCCCCATGCGTCGTAACACGACTTGATGTTCCTTGGAAATGTCGATTTCCAGTAGGAATCTCCTTTGTCCGCCGGGCAATGGAAGGTCTCGACGTTGCCAACGTACTTGTTCAACGGTCGATTTGTGATGGCCAGATGTCCGCCATGCAAAGTCATCGGTCCGGTTTTGCCGCCGAGATTTCCCCAATCGGGATACACCGCGTAAAACTCGCGGTTTTCGTCGGCATACATGTGCAGCCCAAAATAAATCTGGCGATTGTTGCTTTGGCATTTGGCGGTGAGCGCTTTTGCTTTGGCCCGCGCCAACGCCGGCAAAAGCATTCCCGCCAAAATGGCAATGATGGCAATGACAACCAAAAGCTCGATCAAAGTGAAGGCCCAGGGCTGGTGCTTGCGCGGCTTCATACGAATTTAAGCGACCTTATCGACGCGAGTACAATTGGCAAGGCGAGAATTGGCTGCATGGGGACAATCTTTGGTGACATCAGACCGTTTGCCGATGCGGCGCTCATTCCACGGGAAACCGCGCACCTGCCGCTTTGACTTTGCCTCGCAATTTCGTTACTTGCTCAGGCATGCAACATCACCGGCGGAATTCTCTTCGCGACACGATCATGGCGGCCGGTCTCGGCGCATTACTTCATTCGCAAATGTGGGTGAATGCTGAACCGCCGCTGCCGCAAATCGAGCGCCTTGAAAGCAGCCCCGTCCTGCGGCATTTGAAAAAAAATCCGCTTCGGACCGAACCGGCCAGCCCCGCGGAACAGACCGTGGCCCAGATGTACGTGCCGGAAGGTTTTCGCGTGGAACTCGTCATCGCTGAACCGCAATTGCATCAGCCGGTCGCCTTTGCCTGGGACGAACGCGGTCGGCTCTGGGTGGCCGAAGCGTATAGTTACCCGCAAAAACAACCCGCAGGCAAAGGACTCGATAAGATCGTCATCTTCGCCGATACCGATGGCGACGGAAAATTCGAAACCCGGAAAATCTTCGCGGACGGGCTCAACCTGGTCTCCGGCATTGAAGTGGGTTACGGCGGCGTGTGGGTGGGAGCGGCGCCTGAGCTGTTGTTCATTCCCGATCGCAATCGGGATGACCGTCCGGACGGAGAGCCGCAGGTGTTGCTCGACGGATTTGGTTTTCAGGACACGCACGAATGTCTCAACAGTTTTCTCTGGGGTCCGGATGGCTGGCTGTATGGGAATCAAGGCGTGTTCAATTTCGCGCGCATTGGCAAGCCTGGCGCGGCGGACACTGAACGCATTGAATTGCGCGCGGGCGTTTGGAGGTATCATCCGGTGCGGCACGAATTCGAAGTTTTCGCTTTTGGGGGCAGCAATCAATGGGGGCTCGATTTTGATGAGCGGGGCCAGCTTTTCATGACGCATTGCCGCAGTTATTGGGGGCGCGGCGGAACAACGCATGTCATTCAAGGCGGCCATTTCTGGAACCAGGCCAACGCCAATTACGCGCCCTTTATCATCGCCAATCCGCCCGAGGAATTTCCCACGTTCAGAAATTATCTCCTGGCCTCGGCCCGCCATGACCATGGCGCGGGCGGCGCCGGCCTCCGCGGAACGGATGCCGTTTACGGCGGCCACTCGCACGTCGGCACGATGATTTATCTGGGTGACAACTGGCCCGATGAATTTCGCGGACGATTGTTCACGCACAACCTCGGTGGCCACCAGATCAATCACGATATCAATCGCCCGCTCGGTTCGGGGTTTGAAACCGTTCATGCCGAGCGCGATCAATTTTTCTGCACCGATCCCAAATACGTGGCCGTGGACCTTCAGTATGGACCGGATGGCGCCGTTTACATGATTGATTGGTACGACCAGCAGCATTGCCACAATCCGAATTTCGAGCGATGGGACCGCGGCAACGGCCGCATGTACCGGATGCAATTAGACGCGACCTACCAGGCGCGCGCGGTGGATTTGAGCGCCTCGACCGACCTCGAGCTGGTGAAATGGCACGAACACAAAAATGAATGGTTCGTCCGCACCGCGCGACGCCTTCTGCATGAACGCGCGCAATCGAAGCCGATCGGTGAAGAGGCGGTGTCGGCTTTGCGCGAGACATTCTCGAACGCGCAATATCAGCCGCCGGCGCGCCGGTTGAACGCCCTGCTCACGTTGCATGCCGTTGGCAAGTTTTCAGATGACCTCGCCCAGCAAGCGGCTGGCGATGCCGATGAATATGTGCGCGGATGGGCTATCCAGCTTGCAGCCGATGACCGGCAGGTTTCGTCCGAATTGCTGCGACGTTTTGTGCTCCTGGCCAGGACCGATCCTTCCCCAGTCGTTCGCCGCTTCCTGGCGTCCGCCATCCAACGCGTGCCGGACGCTGCCGCCTGGGAATTGATTGAGGCGTTGGCCGCGCACGCGGAGGACAGTGACGATCGCAATCTTCCATTTTTGATTTGGCATGGATTGGCCCAACGTTTGCCGGGGAATGTCGAACGAGGTTTGGCCGCATCGAAGAAAGCGCGCCTTTCATTGCTCAAAGATTGGGCGCATTGGTACGCCGCAACCCTGGGTAACAAAGCCCTCGACGAAGCAGTGGCCATGCTCTCGGAAGAATCCGGTGAACTCCTGCGGCGGCGCCTGGCTGGATTGGATCTCGCGCTCAGCGCGCAAGCCAATGTGCCGATGCCTTCGAACTGGAAAAAAGTCGCGCCCCAATTGTACGCCAGCAGCGACAGCCGCGTGCAGCGCGCCGCGGAACGGCTCGCGGCTGCGTTCGGGGATGATTCGATGTTCCCGCGTTTGCGGCAGGCATTGGCCGACGCCAAAGCAGCGAGCGACCTGCGCCGGCACGCTTTTGCGGTGCTGAGCCGCGCGCTCGATCGCGCATCGCTGCCCGCATTCATCGGCTTGCTGGACGAGGCGCCGTATCGGACAGCAGTGATCCCGTTGCTGGCGCGATTCGATTCGGCCGAAGCCGCCCAGGCGCTGCTCGCGCGATTTGAAAAGTTTTCTGCCGGAGACCGATCCGCCGCGCTCGATGCGCTGACGAGCCGGACCAGTTTTGCTGTGGCATTGCTCGACGGTCTGGCCGCGGGAAAAATCAAACGAGATCAACTGACCGCCTTCCATATCCGTCAGCTCTTGGCATTGAAAAATCCGGAGGTTGACCGGCGTGTCGCCTCGACGTGGGGAAAAGTTTTCCAAAGTCCCGCCGAAAAAATCGCGCAGATAAACCGGCTCGAAAAAGTGTTCAGCGAAGCGCCACTCTGGGCGTTCGACTCCGGCGCCGGCCGCCTGCATTTTCAAAAACTCTGCGGGCAATGCCATCGTCTGGGCAACGACGGCGCCCGGCTCGGTCCGGAGCTGACCGGCGCGGGCAAACATGGCATCCGGTATTATCTGGAAAACGTCATTGATCCAAACGCCGTCATCGGGACCGATTTTCAGATGACCACAGTGGAAACGAAAAGTGGCGACGTGCTTTCCGGCATTCTCGCAGGCGAAACCGAAAGCGCCGTGACCATTCGCACCACGACCGGCGAATCAGTGATTGCCAAAGCCGACGTGCTCCAGCGCGAGACCAGCGAAAAATCACTCATGCCGGAAGGGTTGTTGGAATCGTTGAACGAACGGGAACAGATCGAATTGTTAAAATTCCTCACGAGCAATTGAGCGTCGAAGGCCCGTTCAATTTCCTGTCAGGTAAGTTGACAGAGGACGCGCGCTTTGAAAATTCGACCTTCTTTAGAATTTCGTCATTCCTTCCGTGAGCAGCCACATACAGGAATCAACGGCGCGAAAGTTCCATGGCCAACGCCGCACTTCATCTTCATAAATGGCCATCGATTCGGCGTGGCGGCCTTGCCGCTTGAGCATCGTGCCAAGACGGGAATGCGCTTCGCAAGAGTCCGGCGGATTTTTGATCAGTTCACGCAACTGCGCTTCGCCGCGGGCGACATCGGGTCCGCGCATGAGTTGCGCCGCCAGGAGCACCTGCAGCATCCAATCGTTCGGATATTTGCGCCGGAGCGCTTCGAGCCCGGCGAGCCCTTCCGCGATGCGATCCTCGGGCAATTTCGACAGGGCGATGTAATCGGGATCATTAATGGCCGCGGTGTTGTGCGAAAGAATGGAAGGCCGTTGCGCGAGCCAGCCGCGGCACTCCGCTTCGATGTCGCTGGCCGTTTTTTCGAGCTTGGCTTGATACTTCTGCATGGCAGCGAGCGCCACCGGCCAGTCTCGCCATTCCATCGACTGCTTGTAATGCGTGGCTTCCACAGCATCGCGCGGGGGCACGTGATAAACCATCAGACAATGCGCCGCCAGCGACCGGATTTCATGCGCCTGGGATCGCAGCAAGGCGCGCAAATAATCGATGCCCACATCGTGCGGGACAATCTTCTTAAAGCTGATCTGGTCGAACACGGTCATCATGTTGTAATCCTGCCCGTCATTCATGTCCCAGCCGTAGGTAGGAAACACAACCCACCATGACAACTTGCGCAAAGCCTCATCATCACGCGGGAGATCGCAATCCTGATGCAGATCATTCACGAGCAATTCGCGCGAAGCAGTGAAATCCGAATCGAGCCCGCCGACTTTTTCGCCGCGCGGCCAATTGCCGCCGCTCGATTGCGCCTGCATCAAGTGAACGCTGAATTGAAAGAGGTACTCGGGAGAGGGCAGCGTGAGCGATTCCATCGCGTAATAACGTCCGTGCATGCACGGAAACATCGACTTCGGTTTCAACAACACCCCGTGCATGTCTTCGAGAAAATCGTGACTGTAAACTTCCATCTGCCCATCCCGATTGCGCTCGGCAAAAAAGAAAATCGTGTTGTCGGCGCCGCCGGGCTCCAGAACGACACGGCCGCTGATTTGCAATCCGCGCCGGCGCCAATTAATCACGGCAAGCCAGGCCAGATAAGCGGCGGCGAGCCCAACGAATTCCTCGCCTTTGGCTGTCAGACTTGCGCCTTTAAGCAAATCGAGGCGGATGCGTTGAATGGCCGTTGTGACGACGCGATAAGCGTAAAAGGTGTGATTCGGCCGTGCGACAACTCCCAGACGGCCGTGGAGCATATCGAGAAAACGGGTCACGAGATTGGCGAGCCGATCGGCGGCGTCGGGCTGCGGCTCACGCAATTTTCCGAAAACGTTCTGCAACAATTCCAGCGCTTCCTCGGCTGAGATTTCCGGCGCGGCATCAGACTGGGCAGGCGCGGCGCCAGGCGCAGGAAGCGGAGGCGGACCACCGGCTCGCGGCGCGGCGGAAGCGGGTGGCAATGGAGGCGGGGCCGCTGGAGCCTCGATCGGCACGAGTTCAGACACCGTTTTCCATTCAGGCATGCCCATTTTCCAGGCGGGAGATTGGGGGGTGATCAGGCCGCGTTGGATCCGCTCACGAATTTCCCGATCGGTAAAAGGTCCTTCGACCTGGTCATTGCGCTTGATAAAAGTGGACATAAGTCATCTCGGTTGAGAGTTTGAGGATGCTTGTGCTTGCGTCGCCGATTTTGAACTGACTCTGGAGAGAGCGGCGAATTGACGGCCACTCGGTCCGATTGCCACTGCTGTATGAGCGACAGAATACCCAGTCCGATTGGCCGTGAAAAGAAACAAAAAAACGAGCGCCCGTGTTCTCGTCGAGCGCTCGCTTTGACAGAAGCCGGCCGAAGCCCGCTTCTCTGAATTCAATCCAAACCCATTACGGTTTGACCAGGCGGAAAAATCCGGTGGGCGCGTCAATGGCGATTTCCGCGGTGTTCTTCCCTTCGGTGCCGGCAACGTCCGTGGCCGCTCCCGTATCGAGATTGACCCTTTGGAGTTTCACGCCGATGGCGCCGCTCCAGTTCAGCGTGACGGAACCTTGCGGTCCGCGCGTGATGGTGATCGTGCCGAGGTCCTGCTCGGCCGTTTCCTGAACCGGCGCGCCGAACTTATCCAGAGGCAATGTGTAAGTCCCCGTCGCGCGGATGTAGCGCACATGATCGTTTCCAATCCCGGCTTCATTGTCTTCGCTGTTGATGCCGTACTTGTATGCGATACGGGTGCTGGAACCGCGCGGCAGCAAGTATTGAAACGTGTAGATGCCATCGCCGGCGACCGCATCGCCGTGCGTGACGCCGTCGTCCGCCAACTGCAGCTCGGGATTCTGCGTTCCCCATGGACCCCAATTGCCGTTGTTGACGAAGGAGCCATTGATGAAGACGCCTTCGTTGGCCGGATCGAAAGGCGTGGCGCTGCCAAAGCGCACGGCGCCTTTCATGTCCACGCGGAAAGTAACAAGCGTGTCTGCTGAAAGCAGATCGGAAGGGCGGACGCCGTTGAAGTATTCCGGGCCGTAAGATTTGACGCGGTAACCCGCGGCATTGAGCGGCTCGGAGCCGGTGAACGTGACCACTTTGTTGGCACCATCTTCCCAGGTGGTGGTGAAGGCGTTCGGATCCCAAATGGTAAATTTGAACTCGACGGAATCGCCGGTGATGAATCCGTTCATCAGAATGGTGTTGGTGTAAATCCCATTGCGGGTTGCGTCCGCCAGCAACTGCAGCCCCTCGGGAGGATTGCCCCACCCTATCTTGTTTCCACGCACGTAAACTTCCTGCGTGGCTGGATCAAATCGGCCGCCGGCAATTTGTGCGGTCATGTCCACGGCCACGGTCAGCGCGGCTTTGATGGGCACTCCGGTGACGTTATTGAAGTAAACGACCGGCAGGGTTTGATCGGTCTCGGTTTGGGTAAACCGGCGGTTCGGATCATTCTCCCATGTCTCACCGCCTGCGGCGCGGCGGATGTGAAATTTATACTGCACCTGGCTTCCTGGGGCCGATGGCACTTGAGTGGTGCCGATGAAAATGTCCGGATTGGTTGGGTCGGGTTCGAGGACGAATCCTTCGCCCCAACCGTTAAATTCGCCGCGCACCTGAACGACATCCCCGGCCGCGGGATCGAAATTGCCGGCCGCAATTTGGCTGGCCATATTGACGCGGAACGTGACGTTCAGCGGCGCGCCATCCCACTCATTATTGAAAAAGGAAACCGGAAGTGTCTGCGCCGAATCGGCCAGGGTGAAGGCGCGATTATTAATCGATTCCCAATTGGC
Source organism: Verrucomicrobiota bacterium (assembly GCA_040754135.1). GTDB lineage: Bacteria > Verrucomicrobiota > Verrucomicrobiia > Limisphaerales > SIBE01 > JBFMDG01. The sequence goes on along the minus strand of JBFMDG010000054.1, from coordinate 1,955 downwards.
CGCGCCGCCGCTGACGCGCACGAATTTGAATTCGACCGTTGTGCCCGCGTTGCCGGCAACTTCGGTTGTGCCGGTGTAGAGATAGGGTTTGCTGGCTGTCGAAGCCAGCGCGAATCCGCCGCTCCAGTTGTTGAATGATCCGCGAACTTCGATTTGGTCGTTCGCGGGATCGAACAACCCCTGCGCAAACTGATAGCTCATGTCCACTTGGAATGTGACGGGGACAGCCAAGGTCCCCAGCGCCGTGCTGAGAGCCAGCGCAACCAGGAGTAATTTTTTTCTTATCATAATTTTCGCCAAAATATCGGCGCTACTGATCCACTCGGAAATTCCATTTTGCAACTGGAAAGGCGGCAAAAACCAAAAAATGCGAAGAGATAAACAATCGCGGTGCCTCAGTGATCGCCATCCGGATTTTCTTCACGTCATTCCTCCAGTTTCGCTTTAGTTTGGCGTCACCGTCCTTGACCTGCCGAACGTTTCCGGAATAAATGGCCGCATCAAATCGTCATTTGGCCTATGAAATATCCGCTCATCTCCCGCCGCCGTTTCGTTCAAACCACGCTCGCCACCGCCGGCGCGCTCTCCTTCCCGTTCCTCGCCCGCCGCAATGTTCTCGGCGCTAACGAGCGCTTGAACATCGCCGGCATCGGCGTCGGCGGAAAAGGCGCCAGCGACGTCAGCAACGTCGATAGCGAAAACATCGTGGCCTTGTGCGACGTGGATGAAGCCAACGCCGCCGGCACATTCAAAAAATATCCGAACGCCAAACGCTACAAAGATTTTCGCGTCATGCTCGAGAAGGAAGGCAAAGGGATCGACGCGGTGACGGTTTCGACGCCGGACCACATGCATGCGCCGGCCGCCATCCTGGCCATGAAAATGGGCAAGCATGTTTATTGTCAGAAACCGCTCACGCACACAATTTACGAAGCGCGGCAATTGACCGAGCTCGCGCGCAAACACAAAGTAGCCACTCAAATGGGCAACCAGGGCCATTCACATCCGGACACGCGCCGTCTCGTCGAGCTCATTCAAGGCGGAGCGCTCGGCACAGTGCGCGAAGTGCATTGCTGGACCGATCGTCCCATCTGGCCGCAAGGCATCGATCGGCCAAAAGACACGCCGCCTGTTCCAACCACTCTCGATTGGGATTTATGGCTCGGCGTCGCGCCAGAGCGGCCCTACAACCCGGCCTACGTGCCGTTCAAGTGGCGCGGCTTTTGGGATTTTGGCACCGGCGCTCTCGGAGATATGGGCTGCCACAATATGGACCTCCCGTTTTTCGCTTTGAAATTGCGCGATCCCATCGGGGCGGAAGCGCAATCATCGCCGGTAAACAATGAATCCGCGCCGAGCTGGTCCATCATCAATTATTACTTCCCGGCTCGCGACAAGCGGCCGGCGGTGAAATTGGTCTGGTACGATGGCGGCAAGAAACCCGCGCCAGAACTCGTCAAAGCCAAGGAACTGCCCGGCAATGGGGTGATCATGATCGGTGACAAGGATACGCTGTTCGTGCCGAGTTACTGGGGAGCGGGCTCGTTTGTTTCGGGTGCGAAAGTCGAGGACTTCAAAAGCATTCCGGAAACATTGCCGAAGCCGAAAGATTTCGAAAAGAATCATCATCAGGAATGGATTCAGGCTTGCAAAGGCGGACCGGCTGCTCTTTCGAATTTCGATTACGCGGGCCCAATGACGGAAGCGGTTTTGCTGGGCAACGTGGCCATGCGCGCCGGTCAAAAGATTCTTTGGGACTCGAAAAAGCTCAAGGTCACAAATGTCCCGGAAGCCAACCGATTTATCCGCACACAATATCGCAAGGGTTGGAAGGTCTGAGCTGAGTTTTGCCGGGCCGTTCGGCCAAAATCCGCGCTCAGTTCAAGGGTTGAAGCGAACCGGAATCCGAGTTCAGAATTGAGTATTCAATATTCAAAGCGGTCGCTCGAGGCCGC
>JBFMDG010000053.1:0-18448 GCA_040754135.1 Verrucomicrobiota bacterium | reverse complement strand
GTTGCGTCAAATGCCGCGGCAAATAGGCTTTCACCTCGCGCCCGACCATCTGCTGAACGAGCCGGTCGGGATCCGTTCGCGCAATTGGTTCCGTGGCCAGGTGCCTTCCATCGCGCAGCACCGTCACATGATCGCAAAGCCGGAAGATTTCTTCGAGCCGATGCGACACGTAAATCACGGTGATGCCCCTTTCCTTCAATTGCCGGAGCAAGCGAAACAGATGTTCGCTTTCGTGAGCGGAAAGGGAACTGGTCGGCTCATCCATCACGATCACTTGCGCCTGAGTGCCAAGCGCGGCAGCGATTTGCACGATTTGCTCCTGGCCGGTGGTCAATTCGCCGATCGGCTGGTCCACATCCATTTCCGCTTCGATTTCCGCCAGCATGGCGCGTGCAATGGCGCGCATGCGGCCGCGGTCAACAAAACCGGCCCGGCGCGGCAAATCACCCAGGCAAAGATTTTCCGCCACGGACAGATTTGGGCAGAAGGCAAGTTCCTGATGCACCATGGCGATGCCGAGCTGGCGCGCCACCAACGGATTGGTGGGATGGATCCATTGGCCATCGAGCAGGATCTCGCCGGAATCGGCCGTGTAAACGCCTGCCAGAATTTTCCCGAGAGTGCTTTTGCCCGCGCCATTTTCTCCGACCAACGCATGGCAACTGCCGCGCGCCACTTCGAACGTGACGCCATCGAGCGCGAGGACACCGGGAAAGGCTTTGGTGATGTTTTGAAAACGGATCGACACGCGCCGGCTGGGTTGGATTTAACGCATCATTTCGCGCCACGCTTTGCCCGCGATTGGCGGATTCGAACTGCGAGTTCAAACTTGCCGAGGCGTGGCGTGGAGTTGCGCGGACAACGGGCGTTTCGAATTGGCGCGGGCCGGTTCACTTGGGAAGCCACTTCGTCCAATTCTTGGCGAACTCGTCCACGTTCGCTTTCGTGACCGGGATGAGCGGGCTGACGTCCTTCACCGCAGGAGGATCTTTCTTGAGATGAATTTTGTTGATGAGGTGCTCAACCGAACGATAACCCCATTCGTAAACCTGCTGCGCCAGCAGCACCTGCACATGGCCGCTCCGCAGATAATTCAGTTGCGGCGGCAAGGCATCGACGGATACGCACTTGACGGTTCCGGGCGCCCATTTCAAGGCGTTGTCGGTAAACAACGGCCAGCCGCCGATCATGCACCAGCCAGTGATATCGGGGTTGGATTGCATGACCTGTTCGACGCGCGCGGCGGCGTCCTGCGGCGTTTCCTTGTGGTAATAAACATCGCGAATGGTGATGCCGGGATGTTTTTTGGCGGCGGCTTTTGCGCCGGCGACGCGCCGCTGGAGGTTGGGCGCGTTTTGATTGCCGGCGAGAATGGCGACCACTCCCTTCCCCTCGAGCAATTGGGCGAGCTCATCCATGGTTTGTTCGCCGCATTTGAAATCATCGATGCCAAAAGTAACAAACCGTTTGCTGGCCGGAGCGTCGGAATCAAACGTCGCCACCGGCACGCCGCTCTTGACCGCGGAGTTGATCGCGTCGGTCAATTTGTTGGCGTCGGAACAACTGACCGCGATGCCATCGGCGCCGTTGACGGCGAGTTGTTCGATCGCTTCGGCTTGTTTTTGCGCGTCTTCTTCATTGGGAGTGCGCCAATCAATTTTGATAGTGATGCCATGTTGCTGGCCGAGATCTTTGGCGGCCTGTTCGGCGCCCACGCGCGCGGCCTGGAAGACCGGGTTGCCCTGGGATTTAGCGACCAGGCCGATGAGATACGATTTTTTCTGGGCCTGGATTTCGAGCACGCCGAGGGAGAGTAAGGAAACCAATCCAAGCCACGTTGGCCAGAAAGCAAAAGCACGTTTCATAAAATGTATTCGCGACAGAATATTAGGTTCCAGGCCGCGCGGCAAGACGGCGTCGCGCGAACCATTGATTCACTTGATCGAACACCACCGCGAGAATGACCACCGCGCCGATGATAATCTGATTGTAATTCTGGTCGATGCCGAGAATGACAATGCCGCTGCTGATCATTTGAATGACCAGCGCCCCGAGGAGCGCGCCGAGAGCCGAGCCTTTGCCTCCGGACAAGCTGGCGCCCCCGACCACGGCCGCAGCGATGACATTCAATTCGTAGCCTTGCCCATCGCCGGAGGTCGCCGCGCCGTAATAGCCGAGCGAGAGCAACGCAGCAATTCCGGCGGTTAACCCGGAAAAGAGAAAGACGCTCAGCTTGACGCGCTCGACCCGAATGCCGCTGAATCGACTCGCCAATTCATTTCCGCCCACGGCATAAATGCGTCGCCCCGCCGCCAGGCGCGACAGGTAAATTCCTCCCAGGACGGCCACGGCGACCATGACGCAGAGCGGCACGAGGCTCAGACCATTGGCCACTTCCATTCGGATCAACTCGCGGAATGCTTCAGGAAACCCGCCAATGGACTGGCCTTTGGTGACGACAAAGGCTACGCCGCGGAAAATGGCCATGGTCCCGAGCGTGATGATGAAGGGGTGAACGCGCAGGGCCACAATCATGCCGCCATTGAGCGCGCCGCAGAGCGTGGCCACGCCCACGCAAACGCACATGCCGAGCGGCACGCTTAACCAGGCCGGAGCTGTGGCGCGTGCTCCTTCCGGTCCAAACGCATGAAAGACCATCGCGCCGAGGACGGAGGCGAGCGCATAGATGGCGCCGACGGAAAGATCGATCCCGCCGGCAATGATAACGAAGGTGGCGCCCACAGCCATGATGGCAATAAAGCTCGTATCCTTGGCGAGTTGAGTGAGGTTTTGCGCATTGAGGAATTTGTTGCGCTCTTCAAAAGCCGGCACGCGCTCGCCTTCCGGTGTGATTTCGAAGGCCCGCTCCCGTTGCCCTTGTTCGTTCAGCTGAAATTTCGGCACGCGAACGTTGCCGCCAAAAACGGTCAACAGCACTCCCAACACGAGAATGACCAGCACGAGCCCGCCTTCCTGAAACCGCGGCCTGGAGCGGCGCGAGGTGTGTCGAGATGAAGTCATGCAACGGCAGCGGACGCTAACAAACTGACGTTTTAGGACGAAGAAAATTCTTTCCCCCGACCGCGAGTCTGCGACGTCTACGACACGCCGCGGTTCGGCTGCACAGAGCGCTCGCGATATACTGGAGCCTTTGGCTTCCGGGGAGTTGCCGCGGCTCACATCTGATTTTTTTGATTCCATATTGACAGTGACCCAGCTCCTAAGGGAGGCTCCCGCGCGTTTACGTCGGCGCGTCGCGTAGCGAGAAAGCTCCGGCGCGAAATTCAGCGTTTAAGAAATCATTCAGTTCACTGTTCAGGTTTTGGTAAGCCTGAACCCAGTCCCGATTCGACCGAAGGCTGTTTTGCCTTGTCGTACAAAGGCGAATGCACCGTCGCTGCAGAGTTGTATCAAGAGAGTCATGTTGGAGCCGCCGGAGGCCATTTCCGGCGTTTCGTTCATTTTCTCTGGTCCGGCATTTTGCCAAAACTCCCTTCCCTTGGCCGCATTTCTCGAAGTTTGCCCTGTTCGGGTTGATCGGACTGATCCTTTACTCTTGCCTCGGTGCCGAACCTGATTTGTTTGCGAGCGACCGGCGGCCGGTCTCATCGGTGTCATTTGTCACGCAATTCTGGCAAGTCGAAGATGGTCTTCCGGGGAACAACGTTTCTTCCATCGTTCAAACTCCGGATGGATATCTTTGGGTGGGCACACCGAGCGGGCTGGCGCGATTTGATGGGGTGCGCTTCGAAATCTTCGACTCATCCACGCCAGGCCTCGAGGATGGCCAGGTGCAGCGGCTGTTTGTGGATGCGGAGGGGGCGTTATGGGTGGCCTTGACGAGCGGCCAACTTGTCCGGCACGCCGATGGCGCTTTTGTTTTCTTCCATGGCGCTTCGGGAAGGTCGATGAAACCTCCGGTTACATTTGCGCGAAATGGCTCGGACGGTTTCCTGGTTCAAGATTCAGACGGAGTGCTGCATCGGTTTGAAAAGGAAAGTTTTCGTCAAGTGGGCGAGAGGGCGAACGCATCTGCTCGATCGAGTCCATTCCTTTCAAGAACGATGGATGGAAGCGGAACAGAATGGGCGCTGAACGCGGACCGGTTGATTTACAGATTTAGCGGGGATGAATGGGCGCCGGTGATGGAAAACGGCCTGGAAGGGATCAAAGCAGAGTTCATCGCCGGAAACGAAAGGGCCGGACTCTGGGTGTTTGAAGGAGAGCGGATTCGGTTGCTCGAGCGGGAGAAATGGACCATGACGCTGGAGCGGCCCCGTGAGTTGGATGTGGGCTCGGTCACCCGTGTCATATCGGATTCCAAAGGGAACGTGTGGATTGCGACCGCGCGAGCGCAACTCTTTCGATTCAGCTTGGGCGCACCCATGGTGGAATTTTCGACTCGGACCGGTTTTCCTGCGGGACCGATCAATGATTTGTGTGAGGACCGCGAGGGGAATATTTGGGTTGCGAGCATGGGCGGCGGATTGATTCGTCTGAGGCGGTCCGTGTTTGAGACTTTTGGGTTGGCGCATGGGTTGCCACCTGAGCCGGTGCATTCGATCGCGGAAATTTCGAGCGGCAAGCTGCTGCTCAGCACCGCCTTCGCGGGAACATTTGTCATGGAGAACGGGCGTTTCTTCGGTCCGCTTGCCTTGCCTGGAATGCCGTCGTCGCTGCGTGTCTTGCACGGTGCGCGTGGCGGCGGGATTTGGGCGGGAACTGACGGGGACGGCATTTTGAAACTTTACGGCAAAGACTCGGCTCGATGGCCGCTTGAGGAGGAATTGCGCGAGGGAACGGTTCAAACCATTTACGAAGATCGCGCAGGGATGGTCTGGGTGGGAACAGAATCCGGTTTGAGCCGTTTTGAGGGGCGAAAGTTTGTCGGATTTTCGAACACGGATGGACTGTTGCCCGGGTCGGTTCACGCGATCACGCAAGATAGTTCTGGAGAGGTGTGGATTGGCACGAGCAATGGGTTGTCGCGTTTTGGAAATGGCCGCTTTCATTCCTATCAAAGAAAAGATGGGCTCCCTGCGGATCAGATCCGAACTCTGCTGGCGGACAGAAATGGTGCGTTGTGGATCGGCACTTTTGGCGGTGGATTGAGCCGGTTGCGGGATGGGAAATTCGCTCATTTTTCGACGCGGCACGGATTGCCTGACAATTCCATCACGGTCCTGCTCGATGACGGGGCTGGATATTTATGGCTCGGGACGCCGCGTGGCATTTGTCGCGTGGCCAGGTCGGCGTTGGATGCGGTGGCGGAAGGCCGTGCTACCACCCTCGATTGCTCGATCTACACTCCGAGCGACGGCCTCGCCTCAATTCAATGTGGAAGCGGGAGTTCCTCAGCCATCAAAACCAGCGACGGCAAACTTTGGTTTGCCACCGCTCGCGGCGTGAGTGTGGTCGATCCGCAGCGGCTTGAGACGAATCGCCTTCCGCCGCCAGTGAGGATCGAAGAGGTCTCCGTAGATGGCGACGTGCTGTTTTCCAATCGGCGCCTGGGAAGGAACGCGGTGCTTAGTCCGGTTTCGTCCGGACACATGTCGCTGCAATCAGGCCGGCGACACGTGGAAATTGCTTACACGGCTTTGAGCCTGTCGAGTCCGGGGCAAACCCGATTTCGGCTAATACTCGAAGGATTGGACAAGGCATGGCGAGATGTGGGCGATCGGCGCGTAGCCTATTACGACGGATTGCCTGCGGGGAATTACCGGTTTCGAGTGAAAGCTTGCAACAACGATGGCGTGTGGAGCAGCGCCGACGCAGCCTTCGCGTTCACGGTCGTGCCGAGCTTGTGGGAAACACGCTGGTTCCAGTGGTCCGGCATGATGGGACTGGTCGGAGTTGGATTTGTTTTGTTTCGGCGGCGAGTGCTGCAAAAGGAACGCGAACGGACCGCGGAAGCGCTCCGGTTGCAAAGCGCCGCGCTGGCCTGCGCCGGCAATGGAATTGTCATCACCGACCGCCATGCAAACATCGTTTGGACAAATCCGGCATTCACGCGCATGACCGGTTATGGCGCCGGCGAGGTCATCGGCAGAAACGCGCGCATTCTCAAATCGGGCCGGCATCCCGCCGAATTTTATGGTTCAATGTGGAAGACCATTCTGGCGGGGGAAATTTGGCACGGGGAAATCATCAACCGCAACAAGGACGGCACGCTCGCCACTTACGAACAAACCACCACACCGGTCCGCGATCCAAACGGCAAGATCACGCACTTTGTTGCCATCAAACGCGACATCACAGAAACCCGGCGCGCCCAACGCCAGATTCAACTGCTCGAACAACATCAAGCCCTAGAATCGGAACGCAGCCGCATCGCGCGTGACATGCATGATGAAATGGGAACCAGCCTGACGAAAATCACCCTCTTGAGCGAAGCCGCCGAAATCCAAATGGCCAGCCACGATGCCGGAGAATTGGATCGGGCCCGGCAACGCTTGCAAAAAATTGCGGCGCTGGGCCGCTCGCTCGTCACGAGCATGGATGAAATCGTCTGGGCAGTAAATCCGGGAAACGACACCGTCGAGGCATTCGTCACTTACATCTGTCACTTTGCGCCGGATTTGCTGAAGCTAGCCGACCTGCATCTTCGCATCGATGTGCCCAGCGTTTTGCCGCGCCGGCCTTTGCATTCGGAAGTGCGGCACCATCTTTTTCTGGTGATCAAGGAAGCGCTGAACAACGTGATCAAACATGCGCGCGCCACTCATGTGACGCTCAAAATGGAGGTTCAATCGGATGCGTTGACAATTTTGATCGCGGACGACGGATGCGGAATTGGCGTCAATGAGAGCCGCCGGACCGGAAACGGCCTCGCGAATATGCGAGCTCGCCTCGAGCGCGTTGGAGGCAAGATGGAATTCACCAGCCGGCCTGACCAGGGAACGCGCATTCAATTCATCGTTTTCTTACCCGCTGAATCTTTGTCATGAACTCCGAGGTTGTCGCATCCCAATCATTGCCCCCGCCCGAAGCTGCCGAAATCGGCATGCGCCCATTGAGAATTTCCATGGTGGAAGATGACGCGGATATTCGTGATGGGCTGGCGTTTCTTCTGAACAAGACGCCCGGGTTTGTTTGCGTGAACAGCTATGCCACAGCGGAAGCGGCATTGAATGGCATTCCAAACGATCGTCCGGATGTCGTCCTGATGGACATCAACCTTCCTGGCATGAGCGGCGTTGATTGCGTGCGCGCATTAACGGCTGCCGCGCCGGATTTGATCGTGCTGATGCTCACCGTTTATGAAGAGACCGAACCGATTTTTCAGTCTTTAATGGCCGGAGCCTCGGGATATTTGTTGAAGCGAACCTCGCCGGCTGAACTGCTCGAAGCCATTCGACAAGCGCACAGCGGCAGTTCACCGATGTCAGGTCACATTGCCCGGAAGGTGGTCCAATATTTTCGGCAGAAACCTCCGCCAAAAACCGCTCCGGCCGCGCCCAACCCGGAGCGCGACGGGCTTGGGGAGTTATCCCCTCGCGAGCACGAGGTGCTCGAATGCCTCGCGCAAGGCTACCTTTACAAGGAGATTGCCGAGCGCCTCGGAATCAGCATCGACACGGTCCGCAAACACCTCGGCCGCGTTTACCAAAAACTCCATGTTCACTCGCGAACGGAAGCGGTCGTGAAGTATCTGGGCAGGTAGAACTTTCATCGATCGTACTACACAAACATGTAATGGTCCTCCCCTTGCCTTTCCGGCAGAGTCTGCCGATTTCAGCGTTGACCTCCGAAATAACATGGCCGCGAGCCACCCAGGCGTTTCCGCCTCGGTTAGAAGCCCTTGATTAGAGATGACATTCCTCCCGTTAAATCCCCCTTCGCTGAACACGAATCCATCGAAACGCGGTTTCACCCTGATCGAACTGCTCGTGGTGATCGCCCTCATCGGCGTGCTCGCCTCGATGTTGCTCCCCGCATTGAGCAAGGCCAAACAAACCTCCCGCTCCGCCAGCTGCCTTTCGAATCTTCGCCAGATCAGCTTCGGGTTGATGATGTACGCCGATGCTCACAACGATCACTGTGTTCCTGGCCGGCCGGCCAAGGTTGGCGGCAACAATGATCCGGCCAATCTCTACAACGTTGGCAACGGCCTGCATTTCCGGCCTCGCTGGTTCGTGACCCTCGGGGCGCAGACCGGCTTATACGCTTTCAATCAGCCGAGCGCCGATCCTGGCGACGACAACACCAAGGCGGTCGATAACAAAGTCTTTATTTGTCCTGAACGCCCCAATTGGGTGAATAACCGAAACTTCAGTTACGGGTACAATTTTCAATTTCTCGGGAATGCGCGCGCCAAGGCCAGCGGTGGATTCATCAATTTCCCGGTCAAATACAGCAACATTCGCCCGGCCGAAACGATCATGGCGGCGGATTGCCTCGGCACAGCCGCAGGAAAACCGGCCAGCAGCCGTACCGCATACCGCCCCAACGGAAGCAGTGATCTTTATGCAGTCGGAAACCACGCCTGGTCGCTCGATCCACCCCGGCTTGTCACTGACACGTCGGATTTCTGCGATGACAGCAACCGATCGCCTGAACACCGCAGCGCTCCGGATGCGCGGCACAATGGGAGGAGCGTGGTGCTTTTCGCTGATTCCCATGCGGAACGGTTGAAACCAACGCAGATGGGCTATGCGATCCAATCGGACGGGAGTTTTGCTGCCTCAGGTGGAGCCGCCCATAATCGCCTCTTTTCCGGCACGGGCCGCGATGATGATCCACCGAGCATTCGATAAGTCTTAATTTAACGTTTCTTTGTGCAAAAACTTCCATTGCTTCGCAGCCACCTGAAAATGAACCGGTATTCCCCTACGACAGGTTCCATGAACCGCTTTCTCAAGGGAGGATTGTTCTCGATCATCCTCTGCTTTCAAATTTCACAAAGCATGGCGAGTGATCCGCCAGCACCGCCGCCACAGCTTCGGCCGGTGCCCTCTCCGCCGCCAATGGCTCCTCCTTTGGGACCCGGCGGGTTAATGAGCCCTGATCATTTGCCGCTTCGCATCATGGGCGCCGGCGTCTTCCAACTCGCCAATCTCACTCTCAACAAACCCGATCGTTCCGTCAGCTTCCCTGCGCTCATCAACATGGATCAAGGCCCGATGGAATATCTCCTCGTCACAGCTTACGGGAAAGTTCACGAGAGCATTCTGCGGACGGAAACCATGCCGTATCACATCCATGTCGCGATGCTTTTGCTCGATGCGACCGGGGGCAGCACGAACGTCGCGATGGCGGCCGCGCCGGGTTCACCGGACGCCAAACGAAGTGCGCCGACCATTTCCACTCCCGGCAAAGAGACGCTTTCCGGAGATAAAATTTCCATCGAAATCCGCTGGCAACTGGATGGCAAAGAGGTCACGCGTTCCGCCGAGGAGTTGATCTCGAATTTGGAAACAAAATCACTCATGGCTAAAGGACATTGGGTTTACAACGGTTCCCATGTGGTTGCGGGCAGCTTCGGCGCGCAGGTCTCGGGATCCATTGTTTCACTGATTACGGATCGCGAATCGTTGATGAACTACATCGGCCCTGGGCATGACAACGATGACATTTGGGCGGTTCGCACCAACAGCCTCCCGCCTGTGAACACTCCGGTGACCGTCACGCTTCGTCTGCAGGGCGAAGCTGCAAAAAAGTGACGTGCGCCGTCCGGTCCTTTTGTTACCTCGATTATGAACCCACTCTTTTTTCGTTCAAAGTTCCGCGTTCGGCTTCTTTCCCGCGCCCAAGCCTGTGTTTACTTCTGGCTGGCGTGTTTCCTGTTGGGATCGGCAAACCGAGCTCAGGCACAGGAAATTTTGAGCGCAGCATCGCGATCGTACAAAAACGAATTGCAACACTCCATCGATCGCGGGCTGGCCTGGCTGCAAGCCAATCAAAACTCGAACGGCTGGTGGTCTGTGCCCGATTATCCAGCGGTGACGGCACTGGCTTTGATGGCCTTTGAAGGCGATCCGAGCGGCCGGCATCAAGGAGGCAAACCGAAGTGGATCGAGCGTGGTTATCGGCACGTGTTGAATTGCGTGCAGCCCGACGGCGGAATTCATCGGACCAATCTTGCGACGTACAACACCTCGATCTGCATGCTGGCGCTGCAATTTGCCCAAAACCCGGAATACACGCCGCTGGTGCGAAACGCGCGGAGCTTTTTGATCGGTCTCCAGCGTGATTTTGGAAAGAAGGGGGAACTCGACACTCCGTTTGATGGCGGCATCGGTTACGGCAGCAAGTACGAACATTCAGATATGGGGAACACGCTGCAAGCACTCGAAGCATTGCACTTCACCAATCAACTCGAACCGGAAAAGGCGGAGACGACCAGATTGAACTATGCCGCGGCCATTCATTTTCTCCAGCGTTGCCAAAATCTTCCAGGTCATAACCCTGAAAAATGGGCTTCGGACGATCCGCAGAACAAAGGCGGTTTCGTTTATTATCCGGGCCACAGCATGGCGGGTGCGGTGACGAATGAGGCCGGTCGAGTGGCCCTTCGGTCGTATGGCAGCATCAGTTACGGTGGACTGCTGAGCCTGATTTACGCCGAATTGAAGCGAGATGATCCGCGGGTCGAGGCCGTGTTCGAGTGGCTGCGCAACAACTACACCCTTGAGGAGAATCCAGGGATGGGTCAGCAGGGGTTGTATTACTACTTCCATACTATGGCCAAAGCCCTCAGCATTTACGGCGTCAATGAACTCGAACTCGCCAACGGCCGGAAAGTCCATTGGCGAAAGGAGCTCAGTGAACGGCTGCTGAACTTGCAACAAAAGGACGGATCATGGGTCAACGACAACGCCCGGTGGTGGGAAAAAGATCCGGCCCTCGTCACTGCTTACGCGATTTTGACCCTCGAAATCGTTTACCGCGGGCTTTGAACGCTTTCACCTTTCGCGAGCTTCGGCGGCCCCTGCCTACCCAAACATGTAATTGCGGGCCCCCGCTCTAATTTGAAATGCTCGCGGCCATTCGAGTTCAGCGACCGTCCCGAAATTCAGTTTGAAGCGAGTGATTTTTTTCGTCCTCCGCTTGGACTGAACCAAGTTCGTTTGCTTCGCTGCTGGCACAGCGGGAACTCAAATCAGCAGCAATGGCAGCAACAGCATTCTCACGACGATCGTTTAATGCGTTCATGAATATGGCGACAACCACTCAATCTTTTGCACGTGCCCGTCAATGGCTGGGCCGGCACTTTCTAAAACCGATAGCGACCGCAGGGCTCGCCTTGGCATTGATCGGCCAGACGAGTCAGGCCGAGGACACACTCATCGGCTGGGGCTACAATGATTACGGCATGGCCACGGTTCCGGCGCTCCCCACCGGAGTGACGTTTACGCATGTCTCCGCCGGCATTCGTTATTTCTCGCTCGGTGTCACATCGCAAGGCCAGGGCATCGGCTGGGGCTACAGCGGCTGGGGAAACCTTAACTTTCCTGGGTTGCCCGCCGGAGTGACTTATACCCGGGTCGCCGCCGGCATGCATCACAGCCTCGCCTTGCGATCGGACGGGCAGGTCGTCGCTTTCGGTCACAACAGTGGCAATGGTGAACTCAATGTGCCCGCGTTACCTGCAGGGCTCGTTTATACCGACGTCGGCGCCGGCTATTTGTGGAGCGCCGCCCTGCGATCCGATGGCCAGATTATTGTGTGGGGTTACAACGGCTGGAATCAGCAGGCCGTGCCTGCGCTGCCAGCGGGTGTTGTTTACACCGAGCTTTCGGTCAATTACCACTACGGTCTCGCCATTCGGTCGGACGGCCAGATTACTGGTTTTGGATATAACGGCTGGGGAAGTTTGAATGCGCCCGCCTTGCCGGCGGGAGTCACCTACACGCAAGTATCGGCCGGTTATCAACACACCATCGCTTTGAGATCGGACGGACAGGTGGTGGCGTTCGGCTACAACAGCGGAAATGGGGAGCTCAACGTGCCGGCGTTGCCCGCGGGCAAAACCTACACCGACATTGCCGCCGGTTATCTCTGGGGCATGGCCGTTCGTTCTGATGGCAATCTGATCGGCTGGGGTTATAACGGGTGGGGAAACCTGAACATTCCAACGCTGCCCTCCGGTAAAGTTTTCACAAGAGCCTTCGCCGGACAAATTCACGCCCTCGCCATCAAACACGATTTGGTTTCGATCATCATCAACGGTCAGTCGGAAATGAGCATCCTCATTGGAACGCCCTTCACCGACCCGGGCGCATCAGCTCAGGACGAACTCGGTAACAGCCTTTCAGTCACGACCACCGGCGCGGTGAACTCGAACGTGGCCGGCACTTACTACATCACCTATTCGGCCACCGACTCCGCGGGCAACGTGGGCTCGTCCGTCCGCACGGTCAATGTGGTGAAGAAACTTCCGACCGATTTGTGGGTGGCGATGATGCCGAGCTATGCTCAAAATCCGGCTTACGCCAATGTGAAGATCAACGATTCCGCCAAGCCCATTACGGTGTGGGGACGCGCTTGGGGTGGCACTCCGCCATACACTTTCGATCTCGATTTTGGTGACGGCACGCCGCATTACACCGGGAGCGGAATTTCCGCTTCAGCGGCCACATTCATCGGCACGACGCATGTTTACGCCTCTTCCGGAACCAAGACGGCCACACTGACCGTTTCGGATTCCGCCGGCCGAACTTACACGCGCGAGGCCAAGATTCGCGTTCTGGTCAGCCCGACCCACGACGATCGCGTCAACATGGCCATCGAGAAAGGGCTCATTCACCTCTACAAAAATCAGAGTGTGCTCGATGCCAAGCGCAACTACTGGAATGTTTACGGTTGGAATCATCAACTTGCCTCCGGCCCGACGGGCGCCGCGGTCCTCGCCTTCGAGGAGAATGGCCACTTGCCTGGCAACGATTACGAAGAAGACATTTACGCTGAAACCGTCCAAAAAGGTCTCAACCATATTCTCGATTTCAGCATCGGCGGGAGAATGGCCATCCCTGCGCACAGCGACGGCATTGCCATGCGGAACAGCGATTGGAACGGCAATGGCACCGGGGCTTATATCAGTGATGAAACCTACGCGAACACGTTTGGCGCTCTCGCCATCGTCCTCTCGCAACGCTCGGCTGCGGCGGCTCAAAACACTTTCGTGAAGAGCGGCCCGTTCGTCGGGATGAGTTATTACGAACTGATTCAAGATGTGGTGGAACAGTACGCCTGGTCCCAGGGCGACGGAGGCGCACGCGGCGCATATCATTATTATCCCAAGAACCAAAACAACGGGTTTGACGGCTCGACCATGAACTGGCCTCCCCTGCTGGTGAAAGCAGCGCAGGATCGCTGGCAAATTCAACCGGAAGCCTGGTACATCGAAAACGTGAAGTATGGTTTCAGGGTGATGCAAAATGCCAACGGCGGCATCGGCTATGGCAACGCCAATCACTGGGTCAATATCGCCAAATCCGGCGGCATCCTCGTCGGCTACTCGCTCGATGGCATCGGCGCGGGCCAGGACGTGAATGTCGATAAAGCCGTCACCTACATCGGAAATAACTGGAGGAACGCTCCCAGTACTGGCGCCACCGATGCCGGTTGGATCGGAGAGTTCTATGCCTCTTACGGCATGAAAAAAGGCCTTTCGCTGGGTGGAGTTGAAAAAGTCATTTCAGGCGGCGTGGCCCGCGATTGGTATCAAGACATGTCGGCGTGGTTGCTCGGCGACGCTGCTTTGCTCGATTCACCGGGCAATTTTGGACAGAACGGTTATCGCAGCGCCGGCTATGGTTTCGGACAGGATTGGAACAGCGGTTATTGGGGCAACAGCGGATGGATCAGCACTGGTGGCGGCTTTTCTACCGCTCACGCTATTCTCATCCTGACCAAATCGGTCACGGTCGCTTTGCCAATTCCGAAGATCGCGGCCATCCCCGATCAATCATCGAAACACCCCGCGAACTTCACGTTGGATGGTTCCGCTTCGACCCATGCCGATCCCAACCTTTCGATTGTGCTTTATCAATGGGATTGGGACGCCAGTGACGGTGTGGATTGGAACAATCCCGATGCTACCGGACAGAGCGTGAGCGTTTTCCCGGACTGGCCGGAAATTCATCCCGGTGAATGGCAGCCGGGAATTTACACGGTCACCTTGCGCGTCACGGATAATAATAATCCAGCGAACAGCGCCACAACCACCACCACAGTCCTGGTCAGCGATACGGATGTAGCGCCGGTCGCCAAACCGATTCCGGACGACATGCAGCCCGCTGTTTACAGTGGCAGAATCGGAGATGTGATTGTGATCGACGGCACCGATTCCTACGACCCTGATGGAGATTTGATCACGGGTTGGGCGTGGGATCTGGATGGCAACGGGACTTACGGTGACGCAGCGGACGCCGCTTTGGACTTGAGCGGCAATGCCGATGGGCCAACGGCCTCTGTGGTGTTCACGGGCGAATACAACGGCACAGTCGGTCTCCGCGTCACCGCCAACGGCAAGACCGGCACCAGTTCGAGTCCGGTCAATATCATTGCCTCGCCGAGTGACCTCTATGTGGTCGGCATTTCCGCGGCGAACGTCGTGCCGGGAACTTCCGCCGATATTACGGCGGTGGTCGCCAACGCAGCAGATTCAGGCAAGCCATTCACAAGCGTCAATGTCCGCTTTTACGATGGCGATCCCTTCTCCTCGGGCTCGCAAATTGGTGGCAATTACTCGGTCAACCTTCCTGTCGGCGGTTCGGCAACGGTGGTCGTGACCGGATTGCCGCTCAGCGCCGGTCAGGAATTGGTTTACGTGTTCGTCGATGCCACAAGCAGCGTGGATGAATATGACGAGTTCAATAACACCGCGTCGGTGAACATTTCGAATCAGCCGCCGGTGGCCCGTTGCAAAGATGTCACCGTTTCCGCAAGCGCGTCTTGCAGCGCCGATGCCTCGATCGATGACGGATCGTTCGATCCGGACGCGACCGATACCGTGACCATCACCCAAACTCCCGCCGGTCCATATCCGATTGGCCAAACCACGGTGACGCTGACGGTCACAGACAATCGCGGGCTGTCGAGCACATGCACGGCAACCGTGACGGTGGTTGATGCGACAGCTCCGGTGATCACGGAATGTCCCGCGGACATTGTGGTCTATACCGGCGCCGGTCGTGCCTCATGCGATCAGGTCGTTTCCTGGACATCTCCCATCGCCAGTGACAATTGCAACGTGGCGAGTTTCACTGCCACACATTTGCCGGGAGACCTCTTCCCGATCGGCACCACGACCGTGGTTTACACGGCGACGGACAGCGCGAATCCGCCGAACTCGGTGAACTGCAGTTTCACCGTGACGGTGATTGATAACACACCGCCGGGGCTGGTTTTACCGGCGAACATCGTCATCAACACCGATCCCGGCCAATGTTCTGCGGTGGTCAGCTTCGAAATCGCGGCCTCTGATAATTGCCCCGGCGTCTTTGCCACCACCGACATTGCCTCAGGCGCTGTGTTCCCCACCGGCACAACCACGGTGCAGGCGGTCGCCGTGGATGCCGCAGGAAATAAAACGCTCGGAAGCTTCACGGTCACTGTGATCGACAATCAAGGCCCGGCCTTGTTGCTGCCGGCGAACATCACGGTTGCAAATGATCCCGGACAATGTTCTGCCGTGGTTCACTTCAATGTTTCCGCTACGGACAATTGTGCGGTTGCCAGCGTCAGTTCCGACATCGCTTCCGGCGCCACCTTCCCGAATGGAACGACCACCATCACGGTGACGGCGATCGATTCCGCCGGGAACACGACCACCGGTACTTTCACCGTAACGGTCAATGACACAGAGGCGCCCGTTGCTGCCTGCATTGCCACCACCAATCCATCGGGCAAAAATGTTCCCGCCTCTGGGAACAATCCGAAGAGCGGCCAGAATCCCGATGGCTTCTATGAATTGGTTGGCCAGGACAACTGCGACGCCGCCAGCGCGCTGTCGTTGTTTGTGAAAGATTCCGTCAGCGGTTTCGTGGCCGGACCTTTCAAGAGCGGGGATAAAGTGAAAATCACACAGGCCCCGGGTGTCACTCCCAACAGCAAACCGATGGCCGGTGCGGTGGTTGCCCACATCCAACTGAAGGGCGATGCGCTGCTGATCGTGAAAGACTCGTCCGGAAATCAATCCGAATCAGCGTCATGCCTCGTCGCGCCAAAACCGAAATAGCACGTTGAGCCGGATCTCCTCCGATTCACGCCAAAGCAAGCCCCGCTGCCGAAAGCAGCGGGGCTTTCCTGCTTCAGACAACTCTTGAATCCATCGCCGCTTAAGCTCAATCGCCATAACATCCGCGCGTGGTTTGCGTCGATGACAGGCATCCTCTTGATGTGGCTTGCCAACGGCCTTTGCGCCGCCGAAAGCTGCATCGATTGCCACACGGCGTCGAGCCCGGCATTGGTTCGCGCGTGGAAGCATAGTGCTCACGCCGCCAGGAATGTCGGTTGCGCCGATTGTCACGGCAGCAATCACAGCCGGATTTTCGAAGTCAAAGGCGAAGTCAGCGCTGCGGTCTGCGCGGCCTGCCATTCGAAACAGGCCAAGGAATTCAATGCGAGCTTGCATGCCATCGCCATGGAGACAATGCGCGCGGACGGCCGGTTTGGCGCGCTTTCGAAAGCGATGGCGGACCAGACCTGCGCCAGTTGCCATCAGATCGGCGCCACTTTTCTGGATGGCAGTCGCGGCAAATGCAATTCGTGCCACAGCGGCCATTCCTTTTCCGCGGCCGAAGCGCGCCGGCCCGAAGCGTGCGCCCAATGCCACACCGGCCCTGATCATCCGCAGATTGAAATGTGGCAGGCGAGCAAGCACGGACAACTCTTTGCATCAGCCGAAACGCGAGATCAGTCGCCCACATGTGTTACGTGTCATATGCATGCGGGGAATCACAACACTTCGCTTGGCCTTGCCTTTGGCCACGTGGCGAACGGCGCGGTTCTTGATGGTTCCAAACCGCCGGTTCGCATGCGTTCCATGGCCGCTGCCGAAGTGGAAACTCAGCGTGCCGTGATGATTAAAACCTGTCTTCCCTGTCATTCGTCGCGATTTGCCACCGAAAGCCTCGAGAAAGCCGACGCCGTCAAGCAGGAGGCGGACGCTCTGCTGGCGCAAGCGGCCGAGATTATTGCGCGACTCAGGAACGAAGGCCTGCTGCGCAATGAACGAAAGTCAGCCAGGCCGGCGACAGCAAAGGAAAACGAAAACGAAGTCGATCAAACCGGTCTGCGTAACGGCATCGCTGAACCAGACTTCGACCGGGCTTCCCCAATCGAGCAAAGGTTTTTCAACATGGTCAAATTTCATCACGCCTCGACCTTCAAAGGGGCGTATCACAACAGCCCGGTGCACACGCACACACATGGGTTCGTGCGCCTGAAACAGGACTTGAATTTTATCACCAACGAAGCCGCGCAAATTCGCGCCCTGGAATTGAGCGGAAACGAATAATCAGACCAGCAACATGACCCCAGTTTCAATCCTTCCCAAAAGCCGCGAGTGGTTCATGACCGTGTTCACCGCGGTTGCGACGATTTTTTTCCTGGCGTTGCCTTCGACTTTTGCCGCCGAAAAGGAGGCGCTCGATCCGAGTCGCATTATCCAATATCGCGGGCCGATGCCTTTGCTCCCGAGATCACTGTGGGGCGGAGAAGTGCCGTTGAAATTCGAACTATACCGCTCGCCTGAAGGAGGGACGCCCTTCTGGAAAGAGACTCGAACCGTTTTGGTGCAAACGAATGGCTGGGTGAAAGTCGATCTGGGCGAAGTGAAGCGATTGCCGAATGAAGCGTTCACAACGCCGTTCCGCTTTCTCGCCATCTGGCATGACAACGTCGAGTTCACACCGCGCAAACAAATCGCCAGCCTGGCGTATGTCGCCGCGCTTCCGAACAGCCTGCTGGCGGCAGCGCGAGATTCGTCGTATGCCACGAATTCCTCAACGCTGCTTGCCACCGGATCCAATACGTCCGGCGTCCCGGCACCATTGGATGAACTCATTGATTTTGGTTCGTTCAAAATGGAAATCAGGCCGCGGCAGCCAGCCAATTGGCTCCAGGCCGTGGAAATCGCGCGCAAAGCCGGCGCGCGCCTCCCGACTTTCGAAGAGTGGTACGGTGCTTATGATGGCCCCTCGGGCAAGAAACTCATGGGCATGGAGGGCCATTACGAATGGGTGATCCCGTGGGTTTACGAACCAACCATTCACGCCCGCCTGCACGAGCTTTACCGCGGCAGACCGGTGGCCTGTTATTATGAGGAACTCAGCCCCATGAATGCGTATCCCTTCCGGCTCGCTTCGGATCGAAGGGGCGACGAAATCAAAACCCTGACGTCGGAATCTTTGTCGAAATGATTTTCGATCGACAAAGTTTGGGACATTTGGTTGGACAAAGGTGTGGTCGCAAGATTTCCAAACTGCAACATGGTAAC
>JBFMDG010000052.1:0-18486 GCA_040754135.1 Verrucomicrobiota bacterium | reverse complement strand
TGCAATGGACCTTCACCGGAGTGCTCGATCCCGGAAAATCCGGGACGATCACGTTGCGCGTGCGGCTCGAGTAAGCCAATCCTGCGTCCGCGGCCCTGAACACAGCGACTCACCGCAGGGCACCTCCCAGCAAAGCACCCCCAAAAAATACCATCCCGTACGGATAGGCTGAACGCGTCCGGATCGATTTACTGCAGCCATGCAAATGACCATTTCGCAACATTCGAAAATCAAACGAGTTCACCAGGCTCGCATCCAACGGCTGGTAATCGATTACCACACGATCGATTTTCCCATTCCGATTTTGATTGGAAAAAGGAATTCCAAAGGCCTCGAGGCCACTGCCTCGGCAGCACTGAAAAAAGCCGTGTTCCCCTGCGGCGCAGCCGCTTGATGCGGTCTCGAACGTGTTGGACCATCACGGCGCACTTCGAACTATTGCCGCAGCACATGGAATTTTTATGGCCGCGTTGATGAATTCATTGTTTGCGCAATGGCGCTCTGGTCAAGCGCGTCACAGATTTGAACGCAGGTTCGATCGTGGCTGGCACCGCACTGGGACGCTCACGCTATGAAAACGCCGCCTGCGACTCCATGCGGGAATGCGGCGCATGAAGCGGAGCGACTGGAAGCGCTGCGAAAGTGCGAATTGCTGGACACCCTCCCGGAACAAAGCCTCGATGACCTCACGCGGCTGGCCTCGACCATTTGCGGCACACCCATCGCCCTGATCAGCTTGATCGACGCCCACCGCCAATGGTTCAAGTCGCGCGTCGGAATCGAGGCCACAGAAACGCCGCTCGATGTGGCCTTTTGCACCTACGCCATTTTGCAGGAGGAACTCTTCATTGTCCCCGATGCCCAAAGCGATCCGCGATTTGCGAACAATCCGCTGGTGACAGGCGATCCGCGCATTCGATTTTATGCCGGGGCTCCTTTGCGGACCAGGGAGGGATTCGGTTTGGGAACCCTCTGTGTGATCGATCGTCGCCCGCGGCTCCTGAGCCTCGAACAGCAGGAAGCGTTGCGCGCCTTGTCGCGGCTGGTCATGGATCAATTTCAACTGCGTTGCCAGAGCCGGGCCATGACGGCGGCGCTCACCGAAATGCAGCGCATGGAGGAACAGTTGCGGCGGAGCCAAAAGCTGGCCGAGGAAGCCAATCAGGCTAAAGGCCAATTCCTGGCCAACATGAGTCACGAGATCCGCACGCCCATGAATGGCGTATTGGGAATGCTCGAATTGCTGCTGGCCACGCCCGTTTCCAGGGAACAACAAGGCTTTCTTGTCGCCGCCAAAAATTCCGCCGAAGACCTCTTGAAAATCCTGAATGATATTCTCGACTTTTCCAAAATCGAAGCCGGCAAGCTCGAGTTTCACCTCGAAAAATTTGCCCTGCGCGAGTCGCTCGATCAGACCTTGAAAATCCTGGGCGTGCGCGCCGCGCAGAAAAATCTTTCCCTATCGCTGCACGTCGCGCCCGATGTGCCCGATGCCATGATCGGCGACCTGACACGTTTGCGGCAGGTCCTCATCAATCTGGTGGGCAACGCCATCAAATTCACCGCCCAAGGAGGCATCCACGTTCAGATCGGAACCGCCGGACCCGAGACCGCGTTTTTGCGCCGACAGAATCACGCTTTGCCAGTGCCGTCGAACGAGACGGTGTTGCATGGGATTGTCAGTGATTCGGGCATCGGCATCTCACCGGAAAAACAGCAGCGAATTTTTCAGGCGTTCACGCAAGCCGACAGTTCCATTGCGCGCAACTTTGGCGGGACGGGATTGGGGCTGGCGATTTGCACGAGGCTCGTGCAGATGATGGGCGGCAAGATTTGGGTGGAAAGCGAGCCCGGGCGCGGCAGCCAGTTTCATTTTACCTGTCAGCTCGCGTTTCAAAACTCCGATGCCCACTCCGCACCGCTCAGCGCTCCATCGACAATCGCTCCTCAGCCCGCGCCGGTGTTGCACGGAAGAATTTTGCTCGCCGAGGACAATCCCATCAATCGCACGGTTGCCATCAATATGCTTCAGGCGCTCGGGCATGAAGTGATCGTGGCTGAAAATGGACGCGAGGTGCTCGAACTCCTCGAACGCGAAACCGTCCATCTCATTTTCATGGACGTGCAAATGCCGGAGATGGACGGCCTTGAAACCACCCGCAAGATCCGCGCGCGCGAAAAAACGTCCGGCCATCATCGGGTCATCCTCGCTCTGACCGCAAATGCCATGAAGGGCGATCGTGAACGTTGCCTCGAGGCCGGCATGGACGACTACCTTTCGAAGCCGCTGCGCCGATCCGAGTTGGACAACGCGGTCAAGCAGTGGCTTTCTCGTGCCCAATCGAGGATTGTGCCGCGGTCCGGTCGCATTTTGGATATGCAAGCTTTGCGGGCCGATTACGGGGAGGACGAGGCATTGCTCGCGCGCGTGGCCGGGGTCTTTGTCGAAGAACTGCCAAAATGGCAGGGCCGTTTGCGCGAAGCCATCGAGAGCGGGGATGCCGAAGTCCTGAATCGCACCGCGCACACTTTGAAAGGCGCGTTGCAGCATTTCGGGAACACCGCCGCCGGTTAATTGGCCCGGCAGCTCGAAGAGAAGGGGCGGCTTCGTCAGACCAACGGAACGCGCGCGATCCTCGATCAGCTCGAAATCGAACTGGCGCAACTGGTGCGGGAACTCGAGCAACTCCGGCAGCGCCGCTCGGCCGTTTGAAAAAGTGCGGCCGCGCGGAAGCGAGTCAAATGCGACTGCGCAGTGTCTGATCAAATGCGAGCGGAGTGATCGAGGCCGGCAAGCCTGAAACACCGCCAATCAATCGAATCGAATTACAATTTCTGGCGCGGACGCGTCGGGGAATCCGGCGGACGCGGATTCTTCGGCACGAGGTTGGCAAAACGAACGAAGCCCCACATTTGCGGCACGTGCATGTTGATGACGCCTTGCGGTGACCAGACCCAATTGTCCTCTTTGGTGCCGGGCACTTTGACGTATTTGCCATCGACAATTTTGATCTGCCATTCGACGCGCGAAAAATTGACGCGCCATTCGTCGCCATCGTTTGGCGGCGCGGGACGCTGGGCATACTCGGCAAGCGCTTTCCACGGAAACGCCATTTCGACCGACCAGCCTTCATCTTTATCGGCGGGGTTGTTCAATGTGCCTCGGATGTGCACGGCGGTTTTCAATCCGGGGATTTCCCAGGAATTCAAAGCCGGCCCGCCATCGATGTAAGTCCGTTTCAGAAGCAAATCCCAGCCGGTGTTCAGCGCGTTGATCTCGAACTCGTAGTAATCGCGCGTGTCGCCGTTGGGATCGATGAACACTTCAAAATCGTTGTCGTGAAAAATCACCGCGTCATGATTCGTGAGCGTGCCCCAGACGTGCGGCTCTTCCATGTCCGCGGCCACATAAAAATAATGATCATCCCAAAGCATGCGCGCGCGAGTGCGGAATCGCGGCTTCGGTTTGCGTGGCCCTTCGATGTCCTGGAATTCCTCGGTCCACGGCGCCAGGTTCCAGGCCGCCTCATCCGGTTTGCCGTCGATTTTCAGCGGCGTAGCCGCGCGATAACACACATATCGAAGCGGCGTGATGCCGTTCGTGCCGCTCAAATCGTCGGCAGCGATGCTGGCCTCACGCAAGGGAATGAAGAGGGCGGCCAGCAAAACGATTTCCCGCAGGCGTCCGGTTAAATGAGGCGCAAAGAGTGAGCGATGGGTGAGCATAGGTTTTTCGGAAATTGGGATTGGCATTCTCCTTTTACGGCGCGCGGCCAATGGCACTGTGTTTCTCGGGCAGGTTCCAGAGTTTGCCGAGCAATTCGAACAGCTCGGGATCATGCGCTTTCAATTCGGCCCGCACAAAAGGATAAAAATCGTTCGTGCCGAAATAAGCCTCGGTGCCTTCCGCAAAATATTCCTGGTCGTTGTTGAGAGCGTAATGCCGGACGGTTTTGCCATTGATGTGCAGCACCTGTTCGTATTTTTTCGATTCCACCGCTTTGCGGAAGGCCGACTTCAACTCGGGATGGCCATGGCGGAGGACCTTGTCGTGATAAGCATGGGCCAGTTCATGCAAGACCATCCAGGGCTGGTCTTTGGTCCAAAGCAGAAAGTTTTTGCAGTTGGCGATCTCGACACTTCCGGCTTTGGCCGGATTCATATCATGCGCGCGAAGCCAATCCGGGGAGATGTGGTAGCACATGCAGGGGTGCCGTGGATGAGCGAGTTCGATCCAGATGGGAATGGCGCGCAATTCGGCCAGGGCCTTCGCCGGCACCACGCGGGTGATTTGATAGAGCTGTTGCTGCAAAAGACGCAACGTCTCTTCGGCCAGCTTTGGCTCGCGCTCGATCAAATCGCGATGCACCCGCAACGTCCAGCCTTCGAGACCTCGCGTTTCATAGCGCTCTTCACCATCGTAAGCGAAACTGGCAATCGCCCTGAAAAAAAACAGCGCCGCCAAAACGAACGGTTGTGGGAAACTGAAAATGCCACGCCGCCCAAACGATCGCGCGCGGCAAACCCAATCGTGCACAGGCCGTGCCGCAGGAAAACCGGAGTCATCGCCCCGGGTAGAAATTGAGCGAGGCCGTCCTTTTTTCATCGGGGCATGATCGTCTCGAGGCGAGTTCCGACGCGGTGACCGGCGCATTTAATCTTTCCTTCCCGCCACCGTTTTTTCGAGAACGAATCCGGCATTCACCCAATTGGCGAGATCTTCTTTGTTTCCATTGCCTGCGTCGGTGGCCACGAGGCTGATGCGTTTGCTGCCGGGCGGGATGGGCACATCGAAGCGCCAGGGCTCCTCGGTGATGCGCATGACGGGACTTTGGGCCATGAGCTGGCCATCGATGATGATTTTGAAAACCACACTCGGGTGCATGGCGAGGTTCGAGCCGCTTTGGACGTCGTTGATTTGTTCGTCCACACCGGCGAGAGCGACGAAGCGTTTGTACTCGGGCTTCAGTTCATACACGAGCTGGTTCGGCGCATGCACGCCCATCCCTCTTTCAAAGGTCACTCCGCGCAACTTCAGCGGCCCGCCGCGATTAGAACGATCTTTCTGCGGAGGACTCGAGACGGGGGAAAAACGATGATCTTTCGAGGAAGGAGAATGCCCCGGACCCACGGCCCGCCACGGTTTGAGATCGGAAATGTGAATCGATGGGGCTGGCGGTTTCGGACCGAGCCGCGCGAAATAACCTTCGCTCTCGAGGCAAACCTTCTTGCCGCCTTCAAAACCCACCGCGCGCAAATGGGCGGTGCGATCGAGTTTGAACGGCCCTGCATATCGCAAGGACTTCGCGCTTGGGACGGTTCCGTCGAGGGTGTAATAAATTTCCGCTTTCGGCTGCCATGGCGTGGTGAGTGTCACGATGATTTCATTTTCGAAAACGTGCGGGCGCATGGGAATGCCCCAAGGCGTCACGCGCACGGGATCGGCGATCCAATCTTTGTTCCAGCGCTTCGCCTGCTTCAGTTCATTCGCGAAATCAATGGTCGGCGCAAGGTACTTCTCGAAATGCGCCACCACCTCCGCCGTGAAATCGTCGGGCGTGGCATTTTTGTCAGGATCATAGCGCCCATGGGCATCGGTCAGGTCGCGCGCCAGAATGCATTGGAACCCGGCGCGGGACATGTTGAGCAGGCCGATCGATTTGCCCAACAAGCAGACCTGGGTATGCACTCCCAGGTAAATGATGTGGGTTAATGCGCGTTGTTTGCAGAGCGAGTAAAGCGTTTCCAAATCGTTCGGCATGTAATCCCCTTCGAACATCTCCAGATCGGGATGCATCCCGTCCCAGCCGAAATTGCCGCGGCACCGTTCTTTGCCGCACGTGCATCCACCTCCATCGGGGGCGGGCGGGCAGTTGATTTCCTTCATGACCGGCAAAGGCAAAAGCTGCGCGCTGAACGCCGCTTCATACTGCGAGGTGCCGATGTAATTGTCGGCCACATCCGAGGGACACCAGAAAATCGTCATGCCGAGATCATGCGCCTGATCGAGGACGCGCTTCATGCGCGGCACGAGCGCCGCCACCCGCATGGTGGAAGTCTTGCACCAATGGAAATTCCACATGTCCACCACCACGATGCCGACTTTGCTGGGATCGACTTTTTCTTTGCGGATGTGAATCGCGCCGGTCTGTGGATCGCGTCGTTGCAGGTCCAGTTCCAGTTCAACTTTGCCGGACGCAACCGCCGCCTGTGCAGTGGCGTTGATTCCGCCAGATGTCCAAAGCCAGAGCGTGACCCCGCACAAAAACGCGCGGAAAGATCGCGCGCCAAAAACGCAACGCGCGGTCTGGACGCAAAGCTTGGGGGATGCGGCGAGAGGATGGATCAAGTGTTTCACAGGGTTATGCGGTGTTACGCGATGATTTTTCGCACCACATCACCAGCCACATCCGTGAGGCGAAAATCGCGCCCATTATATTTGAAAGTGAGCTTTTCATGGTCGAGCCCCAGCAGATGCAGAATCGTCGCGTGCAGATCATTGATGCTGACGCGATCGACGACCGCCTTGTGGCCGAGTTCATCGGTATCGCCGTAATGCACGCCGCCTTTGACGCCGCCGCCGGCCAGCCAGGTGGTGAACGCGTGCGGGTTGTGGTCGCGGCCGGTGCCGCCCTTTTGCACGATGGGCAGCCGGCCGAATTCGCCTCCCCAAACGACCAGTGTTTGATCGAGAAGACCGCGGCTTTCCAGATCGCCGAGCAGCGCCGCGATCGGCTGGTCGGTTTCGGCGGCGAAACCGCTGTGGTTCTTCACGATGTCTTGATGCCCATCCCAGCTCCGTTCGTTTTCCATGCCCCCGGAATAAATCTGCACAAAACGGACGCCGCGTTCGACCATGCGCCGGGCGATGAGACATTGCCTGGCGAAGTGCGCGCAAGGTTTGTGATCGGTGCCGTAGAGCTGTTTGATGTGCGCCGGTTCGCTTTCAATGTCGAACGCTTCCGGCGCCGCCACTTGCATGCGATAGGCCAGTTCAAATGATTCGATCCGCGTGGCCAATTCCTGATCGGCGGGGTTTTGCTCAAGGTGATGGCGATTGAGCCTCCCGAGGAGATTGAGTTGCGCCCGTTGCTGCGCGTCGGCCATTTCCGCGGGGCGTTGCAGGTTGTCGATCGGATCGCCTTTCGGGCGCAGCCAGGTTCCCTGGAAAACACTCGGGAGGAAGCCGGCGCCCCAATTTTGCGAATGACCTTTGGGCAATCCGCGATCGAGCGGATCGGACATGACAATAAAACTGGGCAGATTCTGGTTTTCCGTGCCGAGCCCATAAGTCACCCACGAACCGACGCATGGGAATCCCATGCGTGTCATTCCGGTATTGATCATGAACAGCGCCGGACTGTGGTTATTGGATTCGGTGAAGCAGGAATGGAGGAACGCCATCTTATCGACGTGCCGCGCCATGTTGGGAAAGATTTCTGAAACCCACGCTCCGGACTGGCCGTGCTGCTTGAATTTGTAGGGCGATTTCATGATCGGCCCGACGTTGTCTGTGAAAAAGCCGGTGTTCTTGTCGAAGCCCTTCAGCTCCTGCCCGTCGCGCTTTTCCAATTCCGGTTTGTATTGCCAGGTATCGACGTGGCTGGGTCCGCCATTCATGAAAAGCCAGATCACGGCTTTTGCTTTACCGGGAAAATGCGGTGCTCGCGGGGCCAGAGGATTGAGCGCGGGAAGCTCGACCGATCCATGGAGAGTGGAGAGGAGCCCTTGGTCCTTGAGCAGCGTGGCCAGGGCGAGGAGTCCGATGCCATTGCCGGCGCGTTTGAGCAACTCGCGGCGGCTCAGAGGAGGCCGGCTTTGGAACGGATCATTCATGAACGCATGATTCAGCCGGAAAATGTTTTGAAAATCCAATCCGATTTTTGGGGACAACAATTCTCCCAACCGGCGCCGCGCCGGATGCAGTCCGGCAATTTTGGAGTGCGGTGGCAAAGCGCAAGCGCGACACCGCTTTGGCCAATGCCAACGTTTCGGATTTACTGACGCGTATGGCGGAGGTCAAAGCGCCGTCGTCACTTCGTTCTGCCGGCGCAGTCCACAAGGTCACTGGATGCAGTCCGGCAATTTTGGAGTGCGGTGGCAAAGCGTGAGCGCGACACCGCTTTGGCCAATGCCAACGTTTCGGATTTACTGACGCGTATGGCGGAGGCCAAAGCGCCGTCGTCACTTCGTTCTGCCGGCGCAGTCCATAAGGCGGCGGAGGCAGTCCGCCCTGGGACGGCGGCTCGCAAGTGCAGCCGCCAAAGCTGCGTTGCTCTGTGGCTTTGAAATACGCCAACTTCACGTTTCTGCAGCGGCTCGACGGCGGGCCGCGAAGCGTTTGATCAATTCGTCAGTCACGACGCCGCCCAGGATGACCACGCCGATAATGGCGAATTCGAGCTGGGTCGGGATGCCGAGAATGTTTATCGCGTTGTAAAGCACCCGCATCACCGCCGTGCCGATGACCACGCCAAGAATTGAACCTTCGCCGCCGCGCAGGGAACAACCGCCCAACACGGCCGCAGCGATGGCGTAGAGCTCGTAAAATTCCCCGAGCCCGGAAGGTTGAATGGAATTCACATCCAGGGAAAACAATATGCCGCCGAGCCCGGCCAGAAACGAGCAGATCACATAAGCCAGGATGGTCATGCGATCGGTGTTGATGCCGCTGTAACGCGCGGCCTGCTCGTTGCGGCCCAAGGCGAGCAGATAACGTCCGAAGATGGTGTGGTTGAGGAACAGCCCGGCCATCAATGCCAGAACCCCCATGATCAGAAATGGCATTGGGATTTGCAGCGGAAAATCGAGAAACGGCAGCGGAATCGAAAATGGTTTTCCCGTCGCCAAATAACGCAGTCCGCCAAACGATTCGCCAAACCCGAGCGTCTGGTCATCGGTGAAATACCGCGCCACACCGCGATAAATCAGCAATCCGCACAAGGTGACGACGAAAGGCTGCAACTTCAGTTTCGTAATCAACAGGCCATGGGCAAGACCGATGGCCAGTGACAGGAGCAAAACTGCGGTGACGGCGCCGGGAACGGAAAACTGTTTGTGCGTCAAAAGCCACGCCAGCACGGTGCCGGTGAGGCCCACCACCGATCCGATGGAAAGATCGATTCCGCCGCTCATGATGACGAAGGCGACGCCGATGCTGATGATGGCGAAGAGGGAGGTCCAGCGAATGGTATTTTCGAGGTTGTAGGCGTTGATGAACTTCGGATTGAGAATGGCGGTGACGACGCAGACGAAAACGAGCAGACCGGAGATGCCGAGAATTTTTTTCATGAAATGATCATTCGCCGCCGGTGGCGAGGTGCATGATGGCCTCTTCAGTCAACGCGCCGGATGGAAGTTCCCCTCGCAAACGGCCCTCGTGCATGACGAGCGCGCGATCGGAGAGCCCGATGATTTCGGTGAGTTCACTCGAAACAAACAAAATGGCCACGCCGCTTCCGGCCAGATCCTCGATCAACCGATAAATCTCCTGCTTGGCGCCGACGTCGATGCCGCGCGTCGGTTCATCGAGCAGCAGGAGGCGCGGGTTTAAAGCGAGCCATTTGGCGAGCACCACCTTTTGTTGGTTGCCGCCGGAAAGGAATTGCACCGGTTGTTCGGCGTGGGGCGTTTTGATTCTCAAATCGCCAATCATTTTAACGGCGAGCTGCCGTTCGTAACCGCGATCGAGAAATGCGGCATAGCGCCGGCGCTGGTCCCATGCCGCCAGCGTCATGTTTTCCCGCACAGCCATTTCCAGAATGACGCCTTGTTGCTTTCGATCCTCCGGCACAAAACCGATGCCGGCGCGAATGGCATCGGCTGGCTGATGCTGCGCCAATGCGCGTCCGCCAATCCGGAGGCGCCCGCGGCTCGCCCGCTCGATGCCAAAGATGGCGCGCAACAATTCGGAACGTCCCGAGCCCACCAGCCCGGCGATGCCGACGATTTCGCCTGCCCGGACGGAAAAGGTGACGCAATGTTTCGGATGCGCGGCCGTGCAAAGCTCGTTCACTTCCAGCACCGCCGGGCCGGGTTGATGCGGCCGCCGCTGGTAAAACTGCGCCAGATCGCGTCCGACCATCAGCCGCACCATTTTTTCGTGCACCGCCTCTTTGCGGGAGAGTTCGCCGGCATTTTTTCCGTCGCGCAATATCATCACGCGATCCGCCACAGCCCGCACTTCTCCGAGGCGATGAGAAATGTAAATGAGGCTGACGCCGCTCGTTTTCAATTCCCGGATGACCTCGAACAAGCGTTCCGTTTCGTGTTGCGAAAGGCTCGAAGTCGGTTCGTCCATGATCAGCACGCGCGCGTTCACCGAAAGCGCTTTGGCAATCTCCACCATTTGCTGATGGCCAATCGAGAGGGTGTTGACGAGCGTTCGTGGAGAAAGGCTCAGGCCAACGCGTGCGAGCAGCGGTTCTGAAGCGGTCCGGAGTTTTCGATGCTGGATCAATCCGAAACGGCGCGGTTCGCGGCCAAGGAAAATATTGGCGGCGATATCGAGGTTATCGCTCAAGTTCAATTCCTGGTGAATGAGCGCGATGCCGTGGTTCAACGCGGCGCGCACGTTGGGAAAATGAACGGGGCGCGCATCGAGGAGCATTTCGCCGCCATCCGGTTGTTCGACGCCGGCGAGAATTTTCATGAGCGTGCTTTTCCCGGCGCCGTTTTCACCAATGACAGCGAGCACTTCGCCGCGCCGCAGAGTCAGGTTCACTTGATCGAGCGCGAGCACGCCGGGATAGCGTTTGGTCAGAGCGCGGGCTTCCAGCAAGTGGCGGTTGAGCTCGGGCATTTCAGGAAAGCTCGCGGTGACGCGGACAATGAATGAGGTGATCGTTGACCATGCCGACCGCCTGCATGAACGCGTAGCAAATCGTCGAGCCGACGAAATTGAACCCGCGCCGTTTCAGGTCCTTGCTCATGGCGTCGGATTCGGCGGTGCGCGCGGGAATTTCCGTGAGCGATTTCCAGCGGTTGATGCGGGGGGCGCCGCCGACAAATTGCCAGACGTAGCGATCGAAGGTGGCGAATTCTTTTTGAACATCGAGAAAAGCGCGCGCATTTTGAACGGCGGCTTCCACCTTGAGGCGATTGCGGATGATGCCGGGATTGGCCAGAAGCTTTTCCTTGCGGCGCGAGTCGTAGCGGGCCACGCGCCGGGCATCGAAGTTGTCAAACGCTTCGCGGTAGCTGGCGCGTTTTTTGAGGATGGTTTCCCAGCTCAGGCCGGCTTGTGCGCCTTCGAGGATGAGGAACTCGAAGAGCCGCCGGTCGTCATGCACCGGCACGCCCCATTCGAGATCATGATAGGGAATGCTGAATTCAGTTTTTGCCCAGGGACAACGGATCATGGGAATGAATTTTAAAAGTTCTCAAAGCCAGCAACTCACGCCAACGGCAGAACAGTGATCAAGGAAAGTTCGCGCGATCCTCCGCCGATTCTGTGGGCGCATTGCATTAATCGCGGTTACCCCGCGCGCAGCTTCTTCAGATCGGCCCAAAAGGTGTTCACGTTATCCTTCCGCACGATGACAATCGGCACTTCGAGAAATCCGGCCGCGGGCAGCACCGATTGATCGCCGCGCGCCAACCCCGCCAGAATGCGCACCGAATGATAGCCGTATTGATACGGTTGCTGGCTGACCGTGCCGAACACGTGGCCATCGATGATGCCCTGAAGGGTCGCGTCTGCTTCGTCGAAACTAACGAGTTTGATCTGGCTGGTTTTGTTGGCCGCTTTGACGGCTTCAAGGCAAGCGGGCGTGTTGTAGGCGAACAATCCCACCATGCATGCGAGGTCGGGATAGGCGGCCATTGCATCCTCCGCATTCGATTTGGCTTTGGCATAATCGAAATTATCGGTACGCGTGCTGATGATGATGTAGCGGCCGCCTTTCAACTCGTTCCCAGCGGGATCGTACTGAATGCTGGCGAGGCTTTGTTCGGGACGATCGAGCAGTTCGTCGATCACTCCTTGCCGCCGCTGCTGCGCATTTAATTGTTCGAGGCGGCCGACGAAAATCATCACCTTGCCTCCTTGCGGCAACGCTTCCTTGACCAGCTTGCCGGCGGCGCGGCCCGCTTTGTAATTATCCATGCCCACGAAACAGAGCCGCTTCGAATCCGGCGCGTCGGAATCATGCGTGATCACCTTTGTCTGCCGGGCCGCTTCATTGATCAGATCGATCTGGTTTTTGGCATCGATCGGACTGATGGCGATGCCATCCACACCTCGGACGAGCGCGGTTTCCACCATCCGTTTTTGATCGACGATGCCTTTGGGCGGCATGAGGACTTCGCAATCGACATTGAATTCTTTGGCGGCGGCGCGTGTGCCGGCGGCGGCCACGTTCCAGAAGGGATCGACACCATTGGTCACGTAAACCACGCGCGCCTTTTTGCCGCCGGCGGCCGCGGTGGAATCGGATGGATTGGATCCGCTCGAGCCGGACGGTTTGCACGAGCAGATGAGAAGGGCAAGCGTCGCGACTGCAAGCGAGTTGAGATTAAACCATGTTTTCATAGCAAAGCAGAACGAGAGTCGTGGTCAATTGGATCATGCGAGGCGGAGTGTATCGCGAGGCGATTTCGGATTTAAACGAAATTCTTCATCGCCCCAAACGCCAGGAGTCCGGCTTCAGTCGAGAAAGACGCTCTGAATTGTCCCAGGCTTGCCTTGTCAATTTATTGCGCCATTCTGGTCGCGTGCAACGCATCGTGACTCATCTCGAACCGCCTTATTACGCGGTCATATTCACGTCGCAACGGGCTCCCGGCGAGGACGGCTACGGCGCCATGGCTGAGAAAATGGTGGCACTGGCCAGTCAACAACCCGGATTTCTCGGAGTGGAATCGGTGCGCGACGCCCAGGGCACGGGCATCACTGTGTCCTATTGGTCGAGCCTCGAAGCCATCCGCCATTGGAAAGCGAACGAGCAGCATCTGGTGGCGCAGAAGCGCGGCCGCACCGAGTGGTATGAGCAGTTTCAATTGCGCATCTGCAAAGTCGAGCGTGAGTATGGCTTCACCCGTCCGGCGGAAAAGCCCACGGCTCAGACGCAAATGGCGTAAATTCGATGCTTTATGGCGTGGGTTTATTTGTTCCTTGCCGGTCTTTGTGAAGTGGGCTGGCTCGTCACCCTCAAGTTCTCGAACGGATTGACCCGCTGGCATTGGACTACGGCCACCCTCAGTCTCGGATTGCTCAGTTTATTTCTCGTTTCACTCGCGCTCAAAGTTTTGCCCGCAGGAACCGTGTATGCCGTTTGGACCGGCATCGGCGCGGTGGGCTCGGCAGTGGTCGGCATTCTCTTCTTTCAGGAATCGCGCGATTTCTGGCGTTTGTTCAGCATCACGTTGATCCTGATCGGTCTCGTTGGCCTGAAGCTGACCAGTGGAAAATAGCGAGGGTGAAATGGCAGTTTTCATCCGGCCTCAATTTCGGTAGAAGAAAGAACGACATGGCATCACACATTGCGAAACCATCGCTCAGCCACACTTTGCTTATCTGGACGCGAGTGCTCTTGCTCGGCGCCATTGCCATTTCCAGTTATTTGCTTTGGGTCTCTTTGAGTGGCGGCAATGTGGCCGGTTGCGGCGCGGAATCGAATTGCCACAAAGTCCTGAACAGCCGCTGGGCTTATTGGTTTGGATTTCCAGTCAGCGGTCTGGCGCTGGCCGTTTACCTGGCAGTCCTGACCGCTTCGTTTGGGTTGAGTGCTCGCGCTCCCGCGAAAAAGCAACGGCAAGCCTGGATCGTTTTGTTTTCCGGATCTCTCCTCATTTTGTTGGCAGCGGTTTGGTTTATCGCGCTCCAGGCGCTGGTGATCCGGAGTTTTTGCTTCTTTTGCCTGGGCGCGCATGCCCTCGGTTTAACTGTTGCCGTGCTCTTATTGCGCCACGCGCCGGTGCGGTCCGCGCCGGAAAAAGCCGCGCTCAGGGAAAAGGAAATCTTTCTCACGCGCGATCAGGCGCGCTCGCTTGGCCTGGCCGCCGCCGCGGGGCTGGCCGTGCTGCTGGCCGGCCAATGGCTCGTGAAACCGCCGGCGCCTATCGTCAGTGCCGCGCTCGAACCGGCTCGCACCGCGCCACCCGCCGCGCCGAACCGGCCGTTCGAGATTTTTGGCGGCGCGTTCAAGTTCAACCTGCATGACGTCCCGATTTTTGGCCGGCCGGATGCGCCTTACGTGATGGTGAGTTTGTTTGATTTCACCTGCCACCATTGCCGCGCTCAACATGGCCGTTTGGCCGAAGCGCAAAAAGGCTATAGCAACCAATTGGCGATCGTGAGTTTGCCCATGCCCTTGAATGCAGATTGCAATCCCGTCCTGCAACGAACCCCTTCGACGCACGTCGCTGCCTGTGACCTGGCCCGATTGGGTCTGTCGGTGTGGCGCGCAAAACGAGAAGCTTTTCCGGAATTTGTCGATTGGATTTTCGCGCCAGCCTCGCCGCCTCCGGTTTCTGCGGCGCGCGAGCGTGCCGCGCAATTGGTCACTCCGGAACGACTAACCACAGCCCAAAGCGATCCGTGGGTGGAAGAACATCTGCGCTTAAGCACGTCGCTTTATCACACCAACCTTCTCCGTTCGGGCCGCTCGACCATGCCGCAATTGATTCTCGACGGGAATTTGATTCTGGGAGAAATCCGTTCCGTTCAGGAATTGACCCAGTTGATCGACAAATATCTCGTTTTAAAAACCTCAGCTCCCGCCGCCAAATGAAACCGTTTCGCATTGTGCCAGGCGTTCTGAAGCGGCGTGACGGCCCTGCTCGAAGCAGGCGGCCGGGGCATGCGCGGATTTTGAGAGACACATCATTAGCGCTAAAGCTCAGTCTGGCCGCGCAGTTCCTGGTGTTGACCCAGTTTCAAATTCCATGCTCGGCAGCGGATGATTCTGTCAGCTTCAAGAAGCAGATCGCGCCGATCCTGGTGCAGAAGTGCTCGACCTGTCACAACCCGGAAAAGGCCAAAGGCAAATATCTGGTGCAGACATTTGAATCGCTCATGAAAACGGGTTCGAGCGGCGACGCGCCAATTGTTCCTGGAAAGCCGGAGCAGAGTCACTTGTTTCGATTGATCACCACGAAAGACGAGGACGATCGCATGCCGCAAAAGAGCGATCCGCTGCCGGCCGAGCAAGTGGCTTTGGTTGAGCGTTGGATCCGCCTCGGAGCACTGTTTGACGGCGAAGATCCCAGAATCGAGTTGGCGCGCTTGATTCCGGATCTACCGCATCCGGCCGCGCCTGAAAATTATCCGCGCCCTGTGCCCGTTCTGGCTTTGGCCTTTCATCCGAAGGGCGGGGAACTGGCCGCTTCGGGGTACCACGAAGTGACGATTTGGAATTTGGAATCAGGCCGGCTGGATCGTCGTCTGGGCAATCTCCCGCAACGGATTCACAGTTTGATCTGGCATCCGGATGGATCTCGAATAGTGGTGGCCGGCGGTTCGCCTGGAATCGCGGGTGAAGTCACAATCGTGGATGTCAATGCGCACACAGTCATCCGCAAGCTGGGCCGTTTTCCGGATGTGGCGCTCTGTCTGGCGCTCAGTCCCGATGGCGGCAAATTGGCCGTGGGTGGCGCTGACAACTCGATTCATCTTTATGACCTCAACACCGGTGATGAACTTTTGGTCATCCAACAACATGCGGATTGGGTGACTGGCGTGGCCTTCAACACGGACGGTTCGCAGCTCGCCTCGGTCAGTCGCGATAAGACCGCGCGCATTTGTTTGACACAAAATGGCGCGCTCGAAACCACGTTTGCCGGCCATGAAGCTGCGCTTTTCGGAGTCGCATTCAGCGCCGATGGGAAAACGGTTTTCTCCTGCGGCCGAGACAAAAAAATCATCGCGTGGAAAAGCGACGATGGAAAAAAGAGCGGGGAAACCGCCGGTTTCGAAGGCGAAATCTTCGCATTGACTCGGGAGGCGGATCATCTGTTTACCGCCGCGAGTGACATGCACGTTCGCCAGCACACAGCAGGAGATCGGAAATTGGTGCGCACGTTTTCAGGGCATGCCGATTGGGTTTACGCGCTGGCAGTTCATGCCGAGACCAGGCGTCTGGCGAGCGGCGCGTATGACGGTGAAATCCGGCTTTGGAACTTTGAAAATGGCGAGCTTGTTCGCCGATGGATCGCGGCGCCAAACCTCGCCGCCCCGTCCACCTCGACTGCAGCGTCGGCCCGCTGATAGAAGGCAAAGAATTCGCCGATGCGCTCTGCGCGACCCAGTTCACTCCGCCCGCAATCGCAGCGCGTTGGTTTGGCGCGCGCCCTTTCCAAACTCGGTTTTTGTTCACGGAGCGAAGCCGAACGTTTGATTGCCGAAGGCCGAGTGACTTTGGACGGGAAAGTGCAACGCAATCCCGAACATCCAGTGATTTGG
Source organism: Verrucomicrobiota bacterium (assembly GCA_040754135.1). Lineage (GTDB taxonomy): Bacteria > Verrucomicrobiota > Verrucomicrobiia > Limisphaerales > SIBE01 > JBFMDG01. The sequence goes on along the minus strand of JBFMDG010000052.1, from coordinate 2,084 downwards.
AATGAGGCCTCGATCTGCGTGGATCATCAACCGGTGCGCGCCGCCAAAAAAATTTACGCGATGCTGAATAAACCGCGCGGATTGGTGACGACCGCCTCGGACGAAAAAGGGCGCCCGACGGTTTTTGAATGTTTGCGCGGGGCGGAATTGCCGTTTCTTTCGCCCGTGGGCCGATTGGATCAGGCGAGCGAAGGACTGCTGCTGTTTACCAATGATTCGGCCTGGGCAGAGCGATTGACAAATCCCGTTCATGAAATTGAAAAAATTTACCACGCCCAAATCAATCGCGTGCCGGACGAAGCGCTGGTGCGAGATCTCGAACGCGGGATTGAAGACGAAGGCGAACACCTGGCGGCGCGGCGCGTGCGCGTGCTCCGCACAGGGACGCGAAATGGCTGGTTGGAAATTACTTTGACGGAAGGGAAGCACCGTCAGATTCGCCGGCTGTTGGCCGGATTCGACATCGAAGTGCTCCGCCTCGTGAGAGTGGCGATCGGTCCGTTGGAATTGGGCGCGCTCGCGAAAGGGCAGTGGCGTTTCCTCACGCCCGAAGAGGTGCGGATGTTGGAAAAGAGCTGAGGCCTCGTTCAGGCGTGACGCGCAGCAACCGCTGGGATTCGAACTGCCAAAAGAAGAGCGCTTTAACTGGAGATGACTTCCAGCGATCCCCGATGGATTTTGGAACGGTTTGAATTATGCCGCGCCGGCGACGGGTTTAGTTTTTAAACGCTCCCGTGTGTTCAACCAAACTCCAAGCACCAGCAGCAGCCCCAGCAACACATATTCGAGGTGGCTTAATTTGAACGGCAGATTCTGATCGCCCCATACTGCCGCGCCGCGCAACCCTTCGTCGAGCACGGCCAGTATCAGCACCCCGAAGAATGTCCCCGTCAATGTGCCAATGCCGCCTTGCACGCGCGTGCCGCCGAGCACCACCGCGACAATGACATGCAATTCAAGCCCGGTGAGGGAACTCGCGCTCACAGAACTGTTCCGCGCGGTGAAAGTGACCGCGGCCAGAAAAGCGAGAAAACCCATCAGCGTGTACACTTCGTAAATCCGCCGCGTTACACGAATGCCCGCATAACGCGCCGCCACGCGATTGCCGCCGAGCATCAGGATCTCCCGGCGCCAGCGCGATCGGTTGAAGTACCCGCCGCCGCCAATAAAAATCAGCGCCACCAAAATGGCCGCGCCGGGAAATTGTCCGAGCCATTCGTATCCCGGCACCTCGATGAAGGGCGAATTCTCGCGGTCTTCCATGATTACAAAACAGAGGCCGCGATAAAAAATCATTGTGCCCAACGTGGTGACAATCGGCGGAATATCGAGTCGCGCGATGAGCACGCCATTGAGCAACCCGAGCAGCAGGCCCAAAACAAGTCCGCCGGGTATGGCTGTCCACCAGAATTGCCAGCCCGGATGCAGCATGCTCATGGCGCTGGCGATCAAGGCCACCATCGACGCCACCGAAAGATCGATGCCGCCCGTCATGAGAATGAGGGTCATGCCGCAGGCGAGCAGCAGCACGGGCGTGGATTGCGCCAGGAGATCGGCGAAATAATGGTAGAAATAACCAAGGGCGCCACTGGCACTCGAGAATTTGGGCGCTCCGATGCTGGTGAACAGCGCCACTTCCGCGACCAAAATGAGGGGGAGCAGCCAGGTTCTCATGCCAGTTCTTCCAGCCATTTTTGTTTGCGATGCAACAGGCAATCGAGCCCGATGATCCAAAGGATGATGGCGCCCGTAATGGCATCCTGGAAGTAAGGATTCACGCCCGCGTACACGAGCAATTCCCAAATCAGATAAAGAAAAAACGCGCCGATAACCGTCCCGATGTAACTGCCTTCGCCCCCGAAAATATTTGTTCCGCCGAGAATGACCGCGCCGATGATCTGCAATTCCAATCCGAGCGCCATGCGCGCCGGTTCCACGGCTTGGAATTGGGTGACATAGACCAATGCGCCCAAGCCGAGAAAAATGCCGCTGATAAAAAAAGCGCGTTGCAGGACGCGGCCAGGATCAAGACCGGCCAGGCGGCAGGCTTCTTCGGAATTGCCGAGCGCCAGCCAGCGCCGCGG
>JBFMDG010000051.1:0-18528 GCA_040754135.1 Verrucomicrobiota bacterium | reverse complement strand
TCACTGAATGCCCGTCCGAAAAATGAAATACCCACAGGCAAACCACTGACAAAGCCCAGCGGCACCGTAATACTCGGGTAACCGGCCACTGCCGCAGGAGAAGTGCTCCCGCCAAGCCCGCGATCCCCATGCACCAGATCGGTGACGTGCGCCGGGCCCGTCGTGGGGGCGACGATCGCATCGAGCCGATGCTGACTCATGATGGCATCGATGCCTTCCTCGCGGGAAAGCCGGCGGCATTTTTCCAGGGCCTCGACATATTCCCGCTCGGTCAGTGGGCCTTTGGCTTCTGCCTTAAGCAAAGTGTCCTGACCAAAGTAAACCAGTTCACGGTCCGCATGCCGTTCGTTGAATTGAATTACTTCCTGCAAAGATTGCACCGGCGCGGATGGGCCGAGCGCCGCGAGGTAAGCGTTCAAATCCGCTTTGAATTCGTACAAAAGCACCTGAAACTCGGCTCCTCCGATTTTCCCGTGCGACGGCAAATCCGCCGGGTCGATGATCTCCGCTCCCATCCGCCTCATTTCATCCACCGCGCGCTCGTAAAGTTTTTTGGCTTCGTCATGGCCGTGGGAGAATTTCCTTGCGACTCCCACGCGTGCCCCGCGCAAACCGTCCGGGGAGAGGAATCGAGTGTAATCGGTGCTTGACCGGCCATCGCTTTGTGCCGTGGCCGGATCACGCGGGTCAACTCCGGCAATGGCGCCAAGAAGAATGGCTGCATCTCGAACGGTGCGTGCCATCGGTCCGGCAGTATCTTGACTGTGCGCAATGGGAATAATTCCGGAACGGCTGACGAGGCCGACGGTGGGTTTGACTCCGACGATGCCATTGACGGAGGAAGGAGAGAGAATCGAACCGTCAGTTTCGGTGCCGATGGCCGCGGCGCACAGGCTGGCAGCCACGGCAACTCCCGATCCAGAACTCGATCCGGACGGGTTGCGATCGAGCACATAAGGATTGCGCGTGAGACCACCGCGGCCACTCCAGCCGCTGGTGGAATCGGACGAGCGAAAGTTCGCCCATTCGCTCAAGTTGGTTTTGCCGAGGATCACCGCGCCGGCCTGGCGAAGTTTTTCTACCACGAACGAGTCCCGGGCCGGAATCGAGCCGACTAAGGCCAGCGATCCCGCCGTCGTGGCCATGCGATCGTGCGTATCCAGATTGTCTTTGATGAGCAGCGGAATGCCATGCAAAGGTCCGCGAGGTCCTTTTGCTTTGCGCTCGCGATCGAGTTCGCGGGCTATATTCAGCGCGTCGGGATTAAGTTCGATGATGGAATTGAGTCTGGGCCCGTTGCGATCGATGTGCTCGATGCGTTCCAGATACCTTCGGACCAAAGAAACCGCCGAGTATTTGCCTGATTCGAGGAATTTCTGGAGGTCGGTGATGGTGGCTTCATCGAGTTCAAACGGCTTGACCTCCTCGAGGCCTTTGCGATTGGCCGCGCGCGACATCGGCATCGAAAAGAAAGGCCCCATAGCCATTGCGGTGGTGGCCGTCGCAGAACGCCTTAAAAAATCTCTTCGTTTCATTTGAATGTGGACTGCTTTTGGTTTCGTTCGGCAGCGGGTGAAAACTGGCTTAACGATCGATATCCCGGCGCACCCAATCGGCGTGCATATCGAGGTACAACTGGTTTCGCCCGCCGTTGTGTGCCGACCAGCCTTTTGGAGATGGAATACTCTGCCCGATTTGCCATTGGGAATGGAATCCTGGCCACCAGGCTTTTTCGAAAAAGGGACTCATTAACCATTCTTCCGTGGAGACGCTGCTGCCCCGAAGCGCCGCACAACTTTCGGGAGTGCGTCCGCGCAAATAACGCGCTTGCGTGGTGTCTTTTTCCGAGAGCTTGTCGCTGATGTAACTGGCCCAACCCAATTCTGGTTTATCGATTCCGCTTTCGCGCCAAGGGCTACGAAAGCGCATGAGCCAGGAGTTGGTGTTTGTGATCCGGACAGGGGGCGATTCCCAAATGCGCGTGTTTCCGAGGTAAGCATGCAGCAATGGCATGAACGGACCCATGGTGGCGTAGCGCTTGTCTTTTGCATCGACCGGCGGGGTGAGCGTCAGTTCGTCGTCGGCAATCCATGGCATTTGGCCGCGGCAATCATGCGTGTACATGGACGCGCCGAGACCGATTTGGCGGAGATTCGAGAGACAGGCCGCGCGGCGCGCTTTGTTTTTGGCCAGTCCAAGGGCCGGGAGCAAAAGACTTGCGAGGATGGCGATGATGGCAATGACAACCAGGAGTTCGATCAGCGTAAAAGCGCGTAAGGACGGTGGCAGTGCCATGGCTTGCTTGTTTACGAGGCGATAGTTTATTCGGCTGGCGATGAAAGTCACGCCTGCTTTCATTGAAAACATTGAAGGAGCGTGGACAATTTGCAGGGCACAATTGACTTGGGCACGTGAGCGGGCCATTGCCAATGAGCGGGGTTCGATTGGCTGAACGAGGTGTCCGATCGATGTTCATCGGCTGGCGTGAATCGGACTTTGGCACTTCAAAATTTTCTCTTTGGCGTGGCTGGCAATTGGTGTTCAATGGCGCGCCATGAGTGAAACGCACCCGTTGACCACAACGACTTTTGATTTGCCGGGATTTCGGATCATGAAATCCTTAGGGGTTGTCAGAGGCATCGTCGTGCGGTCGCGCTCGATCCTGGGGAACATCGGCGCGAACATTCAGAGCATTTTCGGCGGTAACATCACGCTCTACACCAATCTCTGTGAACAGGCGCGCGACGATGCTTATCAACAGATGCTGGCACATGCCGGCGCGTTGGGAGCCAATGCCGTGATTGGCGTGCGATACGATGCGACAGAAATCGGCGCAGGCATTACGGAAGTGCTATGCTATGGCACGGCCGTTTTTGTCGAGCCGGCGCGTTAGGTTTTCGGGGTGAACCGAGACTGAATTTTATCGAGTTTTTCTTTTATGGCAGGACACAGCAAATGGGCCAAAGTGAAGCATTTCAAGGGCGCGCTTGACGCCAAGCGCGGCCGCATTTTCTCGAAACTGGCCCGGGAAATTACCATCTCAGCCAAACAAGGCGGCGGTGATCCCGATATGAATCCGCGCTTGCGCATGGTGCTCTTGAAATGCCGCGCCGCCAATATGCCTTCGGACAATATTGAGCGCGCCATCAAGCGCGGCACCGGCGGCGAGGAAGGCATCTCTTTCGAGGAGTTGACTTATGAAGTTTTTGGCCCGCATGGAGTGGCCATGCTCGTGGAAGTCAATACCGACAACCGCAACCGAACGGCATCGGAAATTCGAAGTTTGTTGACCAAAAATGGCGGCACCATCGCCAGCGCCGGAGCGGTCACTCGCTTATTTCAGCGCAAAGGCCAGATCATCGTCTCCCGCGAGGCGGCCAATGAAGATCAACTCATGGAATTAGCCCTCGATGCTGGCGCCGAGGATTTTCAGGCCGATCCGCAAGGATACGAAATCGTGACAGATCCCGGGCAATTCGAGGCCGTGCACAAGAATGTTGAATCCAAAGGGATCAAACCGGAAGTCGCCCACGTGACGTTTCTTCCGACCATCAGGGTGCCGCTGCAGGACAAAGCTGAGATTGCGGCGGTCAACAAACTCGTCGAAGTGTTGGAGGAACACGACGACGTGAAAGAGGTTCACACGAACGCGGATTATCAGGACGGCGCCGCCTGATTTTGCGGGTTCAACCGCCTGTGACTTCCGGAGCTCCAATGCAATCGCCCCCTGAGTCACTGGCCGTTCGAGCGCTGCGACGCCTCGCCTCGGCGGTTTATCATTATCCCCGGCTCTTTTTTTATCCGCAGGTGGTGTTGTTAGGACTGGCGGTTTATTACACGATCGAAAATCTGCAGTTCAGCACCAGCCGTAACGACCTGGTCGGCTCCGAAAAAAAGTACCATCAGAATTTTCTGCGTTTTAAGCAGGAATTTGGAGCGCAGGACGACCTCGTGGCGGTGGTCGAGAGCGAGGACATGGAGAAGAACCGCCAGTTTGTGGAAAGGCTCGGCGCCAGGTTGGAGGCGGAACCGGAGTTGTTCATCGATGTGTTTTACAAAGGCGATTTGAAGATGCTGGGGCCGAAAGCCCTTTTGTTTTTGCCGGAGGAGACTTTGCGAGATCTCCACAAAACACTTCGAGATTATCGGCCGTTCATCGAGCAATTTTCAAAAGCGACCAACCTTAATTCCCTCTTTCGTTTGGTCAACGCCCAGTTCCGCAGTGCTGCGCGCGGAACGAACGAGCAAACGGAATCCATGATTCAGGCGTTGCCGGCTTTGCGGCGGATTATCGAGCAAGCCAATGCCAGTCTGAAGCGGCCAGGCACTCCGCCCTCCCCGGGAGTGGACGCTTTGTTCAACGCCGGGCCGGAGGCCGAACAACAGCAATACATCACCTTTGCCGAGGGCCGCCTTTATCTGGTCACCGCCCGGGCGCCGCGCGAAGAGCTTAACCCCAAGGCTGTCGAGCGCCTCCGCCAGTTGGTCGCCCAAACCCAAGCCGAAGTTCCAGGAGTCAACGTCGGAATCACCGGCGAACCGGTGCTCGAGTTCGATGAAATGCGCCAATCCCAGGAAGACTCGACTGTCGCCACCATTGTTTCACTGGTGCTCGTGGCGCTCATCTTCGTCTTCGGCTACAAAGAAACCGGCCGTCCTATCAAAGCCACGATCTGTTTGATCGTGGGACTCGGTTATACCATGGGCTACACCACGCTGGTCATCGGTCACTTAAACATTCTCACGGTCACATTCCTCCCCATCCTGATCGGATTGGCGATCGATTTTGGCGTGCATTTGATCACCCGGTATGAAGAGGAACTGCGCCACGGCCAAAGCACGCGTGAAGCCCTCGAACGCGCCATGGTCAATACCGGGCTTGGGATTTTTACCGGTTGTTTCACCACCGCCGGCGCGTTTTTCGCCATGGGATTGACCGATTTCAAGGGCATTCAGGAAATGGGGATCATCACGGGGGGCGGCATGCTGATTTGCCTTGTCCCGATGATGACAATGCTGCCCGCCCTCCTCAAACGCGGGCGGCAGAACATCATTGATCACAAATGGCGGGAAGTTGACACGCGCGCCCGGATTGAACGGTTATGGCTCGAGCGGCCGATTTTGGTTGGGTTCTGCACACTGGCGGTGGCTGTGTTTTGTGTTCTGCAATTTCGAAAGGTTTATTTCGATTACAACCTGCTCCACATGCAATCGAAGGGGCTGCCCGCAGTCGAGTTTGAACATAAGCTGATCAATTCCGCTTCCAAATCGGTTCTGTTCGCCGCGGTGGTAGCGAATTCCCTCGAAGAGGCCATCCGATTGGAAAATCAAATCACCAATCTTTCCACCGTCGCGAGCGTGGATTCCATGAGTCAGTTTCTGGCGGCCGAGCCTGCTGAAAAGCTGCGTATCATTCGCCAGATCAAAAGCGAATTGGCCACGCTGGAATTTCCCGAATACGAGAGCACACCGGTCATTACGGACGAACTCAGCCAAACCCTTTTTTACACTCAAAGCTATCTAGGGCTGGCGATTGGCGAGGCGCAAAAGGAGAAAGCAGATCCGGCTTTGGTGGATGAACTGAAAGCCCTCCGGCAAGCGATTGTCGATTTCCGTTATGAACTGGCGACTCGCAGCACGCCCAGAACGCCTTTCAAACTGGCGGCGTTTCAGCAGGCATTCTTCAAAGATATTCATGACACTTTCCATGCCTTGAAAAACCAGGACGCCAGAACCGGATTGAGGATTGAAGATCTGCCTCAGGGATTGCGAAACCGTTTTATCGGAAGAACAGGCAAATACTTGTTGCAAGTCTATCCTAAGGAAGACGTCTGGGAGCGGCAGAATCAGGAGGCCTTTGTTCAGGAGTTGAGGACCGTCGATCCAAACGTGACTGGCACCCCGGTTCAACTTTATGAATACACGACGTTGCTGAAGGACAGTTACGTGAAAGCGGCCTGGTACGCCTTGGGTGCGATCGTGATTCTCGTGTTATTCCATTTTCGATCGATTCCCTGTCTGATTCTGGCGTTGATGCCGGTCGCATTAGGCTCGACCTGGATGGCTGGGTTCATGGGTTTGGCCGGCGTGCCGTTTAACCCGGCAAATATTATGACATTGCCTCTTGTCATCGGCATTGGAGTCACCAACGGCATTCACATCCTCAATCGATTTGCCGAAGAACAGAACCCCGGCATCCTGGCCAAGAGCACCGGCAAAGCGGTGTTGGTCTCGGCCCTGACCACGGTGGCAGGGTTTGGGAGTTTGATTCCCGCGCAGCATCAGGGCATATCGAGCCTCGGCATTGTCATGGCGGTCGGCGTTACGACCTGCATGCTGGCTGCGTTAACTTTTTTGCCGGCGTTGTTGAATTTGCTGAACCGGTGGGGTTGGACAATAAAAAAACCCAGTGGCAACAATGCACTGTTGACACTGGGTCGGGAGGAACCGAGGTAAAAACCTCAATTGTGGTCACACGTTAGTAAAAACATGGGTCAAAGTCAAATCTTAAAAACGGCCAAAACAACCGGCGAACACGGTCAAACTCGATTCTTCCGTAAAATCGGTAACGTTATCGCCGCTTGGCCCACTCTTTCACGCGACCCCAAGCGTTTCGAGCTCTTTGCTCCTCCTTTTCCGCTTCCGTGCAACGTTCATTTGCTTTTGACCGCAGTGCGCTATTGTATCCGCATGCATCCGAGGAGGGCTTTCCTGGTCGCTCTTTCATTCCTCAGCCTGACGCGAGGAACCGATGCGCAATCTACGGCGAGTGAACTGGACGCCGGACCACTTTTCCAGGAATTCAAGCTGACCCTTCAACCCGGACGTCGAACGGAAGCCGTCGGGCCATTCTATTACTCCGAACAGATTGATTCGGAACGTGGTTGGGCGATTCCACCTTTGCTTTCGTATCGTGAAGATTCGGAAACGGACTTCGCCGAATTGGATTTTGCCTATCCTTTTCTCACTTGGGACCGGTTTGGAGAGGAATACCGGTTTCAGATCTTTCAAGTGTTCAGTTTTGCCGGTGGCCGCACCCAGGACGACGACCTCAAGCGGCGCTTCACCCTCTTCCCCTTTTATTTCCAACAACGGGCTCCCGATCCCGAGGACAACTATACCGCTTTAATTCCTTTTTACGGCCGGCTGAAGAATCGGTTTTTTCGCGATGAAGTGCGCTTTGTTCTCATGCCTCTTTACGTGCAGAGCCGTAAGCGGGATGTCGTGACCGACAATTACGTTTATCCCTTTTTCCATTTACGACGTGGGAATGAGCTTTCCGGGTGGTAATTCTGGCCCTTGATCGGTAAAGAACACAAGAATCTCACTTACCGAACCAATTCCTTCGGGGAAACTGAACCGATCGCCGGCCATGACAAATTCTTTTTGCTTTGGCCTTTTCACTTCAACAATCGCCTTGGGCTCGGCACGACAAACATCGAGAGCCAAAAGGTTATGCTCCCATTTTATAGCCGGCAATCATCCGCCACCCGGGAGTCCACCAGTTACCTTTGGCCATTTGGCTACACCTACACCGAAGATCGCGAAAAGAAATACCGCGAATGGGGAATGCCCTGGCCACTGATCGTTTTCAGCCGTGGAGAAGGTAAAACAGCCAATCGCGTGTGGCCTCTGTTTGGCCAGGCGCGCAATCCCATCCTGCAAAGCGATTTTTATCTTTGGCCGCTGTACAAGTACAACCGCGCCCAGGCCGATCCGCTCGATCGGGAACGAACCCGGATTCTGTTCTTCCTTTACTCCGACTTGAAAGAGAAGAACACGACTACGGGCACTGCGTTGGAACGCACCGATTTGTGGCCGTTGTTCACGGCGCGGCGAGATCACTCGGGAAATGAAAGGCTGCAATTGCTCGCCCCACTGGAACCGCTGCTGCCGAACAACAAGAGCATCGAACGCAATTATTCCCATGTTTGGTCAGTGTGGCGTTCTGAAAAAAACCGGAGCACCGGCGCGCGCAGCCAATCGTTCCTATGGAATTTGTACCGGTTCGAGGCCACCCCCCATTCCAAAAAATGCTCGCTCTTTTTCGGGCTTTTCCGTTATCAATCCGCCCCTGAAGGAAAACGCTGGCGGGTGTTGTTCATTCCGTTCGGGAAAAAGTCCCAGCCACCCGAACTTCCGCCAGCCGCGGGTGATCCGTCGCAATGAGCTGACGCGCAACCGGAATTATGTTTCAGAATATCGGCGAAATTCTGGTCCTGTTTTGGCGAACGTTACTGGCTTTGCCCAACTCGTTCCGCCAACGCCGCAAGATTTGTGAACAGCTCTTTGAAATCGGCAACGCCAGCCTGCTCATGGCCTGCATTCTCTCGATCTTCATCGGCGGCGTCATCGCCCTCCAAACCGGCCCCGTGCTCGCCGAACGCGGCCTCTCGAAAGCCATTGGCGGACTCGTCGGCCTGTCCATGTGCAAAGAGCTCGCTCCCGTCATGATGGCCGTGCTCATCGCCGGACGCATCGGTTCAGCCATGGCCGCCGAAATCGGATCGATGCGCGTTTACCAGGAAATCGATGCGCTCCAGACCATGAACATCAACCCCATCAATTATCTCGTCCTCCCGCGCATGGTCGCCATTAGCATCTCCCTTCCTTTACTGGTTATTTTTGCCGTCCTCGTCGGATGGCTCGGCGGGGCAGTGGTGTCGGTCACCAATCAAAAAATTGCCATCACCTTCCACACTTACTTCAGCAATCTCCGCGATGTGGTCGAAGCCAAGCACGTGCTGAACGGACTCATCAAAAGCCTTTTGTTCGCCATCGTCATCGGCTTGATCAGCTGCCATCAAGGGCTGAAGACCATCGGCGGACCTCGGGGCATCGGCCGGTCCGTCACCAAGGCGGTAGTCAATTCCATCGTGATCGTGCTGATCCTCGATTATTTTCTGACGCGGGTGCTGCTCTATTTCGATTTATGAACTCTGCGCCGGAATCACAGGGCGTGCGAGTGCAAGTGCGGGGCTTGCGAAAAAGCTTCAACCGCCAGCCTGTCCTGAAGGGAATCGATCTCGATGTCGAGCCGGGCGAACTTTTTGTCGTCATGGGCCCGAGCGGCAGCGGAAAAACCATGCTCTTGAAACACATCATCGGGCTCGAACATCCCGATGAAGGCGAAATCCTCATCAATGGCGCGCCGGTTCAGTCCGAAGAGGTCAAAGAGCGCTATCGATTCGCTATGGTCTTTCAGTCTGGGGCCCTGCTCAATTCCCTTACGGTCGGCGAAAATGTCGGCCTGTACCTTTCCGAACACCGCGCCAAGCCGGAAAAAGAAATTCAACGCATCGTCTGCGAGAAGCTGGAATTGGTCGGGCTCAAAGGTTGGGAAGACCGTTCGACGAGTGAGCTCAGCGGCGGCATGAAAAAACGCGTGGCCATCGCCCGCGCGCTGGTTATCGAACCGCAGTTGATCCTTTACGACGAACCAACCAGCGAACTCGATCCACTCATGGCGGTGACCATTGCCGAGGAAATCCTGAACCTGAAGAACCGGATAGGCGTCACCTCGATCGTTGTCACTCACGATCGCGACCTTGCTTTCGGGGTGGCTGACCGGATGGCTATTATTGATCAGGGCCAGATTGTTGCCTCCGGACGGCCAGCGGAGATCAGATCCAGTACGCATCCTATTGTGCGCCAGTTTATGGCGGCAGATTTTAATCAAGTACAGTGACCACGAAAGGAAACCATGAAAAACACACTCGAAACCCGGCTTGGAATCTTTTTTGCCCTCGCCATTATCGCGGGCATCATCGTCTTCGAACTTCTCGGCGGCCTCGATTTCTTTGAAAAGGGCTACCGAGTCCGCGCGCGGTTCAACAACATTCACGAAATCAAAGTCGGTGATCCGGTGAAGATGGCCGGCGTGCCCATCGGCCAGGTCGAAAAACTCGGCTTCGCCAATAACCGCGTCGAGGTCACTCTGAAACTGGACGAAGAAGCCGTGGTGAAAACCGACAGCATCGCCACCGTGAAATTCGCTGGGCTCCTCGGACAAAATTATGTCTCCGTCGATTTCGGGTCGCCCGGAGCGCCGCGGGCTTCCGAAAACACCTTGCTCGAGACGGTGGAGCAAGCCGACCTCGGCACGCTCATGTCTAAACTCGAAAATGTGGCCACGGGAGTGGAAAACCTGACCAAGAGCTTTTCAGGCGACAACCTCGGCAATCTGCTCGGGCCATTTACAGATTTCCTGCGCGAAAACAGCCCGCGCTTAACCACCATTCTCGAAAACATGAAAAACGTCTCGACCCAAATCGCCGACGGCAAAGGCACTGTCGGACGACTCATCATGCAGGAAGATCTCTACAACAACGCCTTGGCCGCCGTTACCAACCTGAACAGTTCCGCGGACGAACTGAAACTGACGCTGGCCCAGGCCCGCACGGTGGTGGACAACATCAATCAAGGCCAAGGCACCATCGGCAAACTGGCCAAAGACGAAACGCTTTACAACGAAGCCACCGCGGCGATGACGAACATGAAAGAGATTTTCCAAAAGATCAATCAGGGTCAGGGCACGGTTGGCAAGCTCGTCAACGACGAAACCATGTTTAAAAATGTGAAGCTCACGTTGCAGAAGGTCGAGAAAGCCACCGAAGGTTTGGAAGACCAGGGCCCGCTCAGTGTGCTCGGCATCGCGGTCAACAGCTTATTTTAATTGCGCCCTGCAACCACCGGCAGCGATTCACCCCAGAGCGGCCGTTCAATCGATTGGCGTTGCGCGATAATACGCGGCTCCGCGCATCTGCGCCGAAGAATCGAGGATCTCAAGCAACCCCGTGGAAGGGACGCGTCCGGTGCGCAAATTCCTCCAGGAATTGAGATCGTCCGAAGTTTCAAACTGAAATTTCCGATCCAATTCTCCCCTCAAAACCAGATGTACGTCGCCGTTTTTTCGTCGCTGAATCAAGAAGAGTGAACCTCCGATCGGCACGTCGGAACGGTTCCAGGTGGCGCCATTTCGCAGGCGGCCATGCAGTTGGTTGGGTGTTGAGTCCATGGCCCGGGAAGCACCTTCCGATTGGAATTTCCAATGCAGGATCAATCCAGGACTTTCGGACGAAACGACCCGGCTGGTTGTGGATTGAATTTGCTGATCTGTTCGCGCGATGTTCCAGAGCCGGAGTTCCGCAATTTCCCCGCGCATCGAGCGGTTGAGGCGGTTTTGAAAGCCAAAGTCTCCGAGCCCAAAAGCGTAAATCATCGCCAATTGATTTTCCCAGGGGGCTTGGCGGTCCCCGACGGAACTGGATGGGGAGAGATTCCCGTTTAAGAACCCATTCAATCTTGCGGTTGATTTGTCGTATCGAAGCACGGCATGATTCCACTCTCCAAAGCGCACGTATCCCATAAAGATGAAAGGCAAATCCCAAACCCGTCCGATCAACGAACCGGAATCGAGGATATCCAGCTGCCCATCCTGCCAGCCGACAGCCGGGGGCGATTGGCCTTTTTCCGTCATCAGCGTTCCAGCAGTCAATGGCTTAAACCAAATCTCAACCGTGAAAGTTTCATCCTTGAAAAACGCTTTGAGATCCGGAGTTTCGACGAAATCGTCAATCCCATCCAGATTCGCGCTTCCAAAACCGCCGTCGCCCAAAGTAGTGAACCGAAATTTTCGTCCTCGAAACGCGCCATACTGATTTTCAACGACCAACCGATATTGATACTGGCAGGCGGGGAAGAGGCTCTCCAGAGGGGTGAAGGAAACTTGGGACAAGCCATGCCCGGCCGGGAGGATCGCGGGGACGCGCAATGTCATTTCGTCACCGAGGTTGAGACCATATTCAATCCAAACCGCGCCATCGGCAGAAGCATCCATGACTTCCAGGGGAATGCGGCAGGTCGATTTTGAGAGGTCAATTGCAGGCCCGGCGATATAGGCTGGAAATCCGACACCGCTCCCGGAGGCAACCCATTCGGCGTGTTGAATGAAGGCACGGCGATTTGCCGCCGCGGAATCGTGCGCCACAAGGGTTGCAGGTTCAGATTCATTGAACATCCAATAACCTGCCAAACCTGGCTCATCGCCGGTCAATGTTTTATTAAAATGAGCCACGATTTCAGCTTCACTTCGCGCATAATTCCAGATGCGAACTTCATCGAGCACACCTCGCCAAACCCCTGGAGATTGAGCAAACCCAAACAACGGCGCCAAAGGCGTGGCAAAGTACATGCCCGATGTGCCACTCAAAGCCGAAATGCGATCGGCGATTTTGGCGTTGGCCAAACGCTTGCCATCCAAAAAACCGTCCAATTGTCCTTCGATGCTGTCGTATCGCAAAGCCGCGTGATGCCATGTGCCAAACTGAGCGAGCCCGACCAACACCGGCGGATGTCCTGTAGCCCAAACAAAAACCTCTCCCGTATCGCGGATTTGCACGTTGGCATAGGGAAAGGCGCCTTCGGCGGAAGGCCGGTCGATTTCCGTCAGAATGCCTCCAGGCTCGAAAGCGTTAAACCAGAATTCAACGGTGACGCTTTTGTTTGTGAACTGCGAACGCAAATCAGGGGTCACGAAGAATGCATTCGTGTGCACCAGTTGCAGCGCTCGTCCACGCTCCGGCAGTAATGAAACAAAAGTTTGATCCTCGCCTGCTTGCCGGCCTCGTTCATTAATCGCGACGGCGCGGAAATGATAAATCTGGCCAGGCACCAAACCCGATAATCGCTGTTGAACCGTAATGGGAACAATGCCTTCACCCACGGCGATGGACTCGGTTTCCAGGCCATAGTCAGTGGTTAACCCATACTCGAAAAAAACTCTGGTGGGCAGGCCACGCGCATCGATGAGTGCAAGCACTTCCGGAAGTGCCCCGGCCTTTCCAAGCGATGAAAAGGTTTCCACGGCCGGAGCCGCAGGCACAATCAATCGCGACACCGCGATGACTGAATTCGTGCCTACGCTCTGCGCATACGTCAAAACAATCGCGGCAGAATTCCAGCCGGGCATTTCGGATACAATCGCTCCGGCGAAATGGCACGTCGCCCCCGGCTCGACATCCAGTTTTATTTCCGCGCTATTTTCAATGATCCGTACCTGCCCTCCGCAACCGGCCACAATGTCATTTGGAACTGCCCAACGCTGCCCCGCAGGCAACAGGATATTAATCACGAGGTTGGTCAGAGTCCAAGGACCGGGATTCAATACCGAACACTGCAAAGTGGTTGGTTCCCCCGGAAACGAGCGCTCCGGCAAATAACCCAGCGTGAGGATCGGTGGCCGGGATTCTTGACTCACCTCGAAGGCTCCGATATCGCAACCGCTGCCGGAAGGTCGCGGAAGATTGCGTTGGTCTGTGGAGGGGCAGTTCGCTGGATCTGCCGCATTCAAAGCTGGGCTGCCCGGAAGCAACGGAATCGTCAAAGTCAATCCCCCATGATTTCCGAAAGCGCCGAGAAGAATCTCCGCGCCGCCTTTGCTGGTGCTTTCGGTGAAGGACGCGCTGAAATCGGAGCAGAGATTGAATCCTGCGTCCTGAACTTTGCCAAAAATGTTATTCGTGCCGGCGATGTTTGAGATCAACGAGCTTTTCAGCTGCAGAGTATTCGTGCCGTTCCACAGAGAAAGACCATGCACCGTTCCGGGTTTGCCATCATGCACTGGCGGAGACTCCCAAGTGCCAAGGCCGCCCGGGCCGGGCTCGGCCAGGTTTTCTGAGACGGTCACATGGAGGAGTTGCAATTCGCCTTGATTAAAAATCGCGCCGCCTTGCCCGCTACCGCCTCCACCTCCTTGACCATATCGCGATGAAGAATGGCGCCCTACAGGAGCGTCGGCCCCTTTGCCACCGGTGGAACGGTTCGCGTAAAACGTACAATTCATCACGGAGCCAGTGCCGGTGTTCCAAATCCCCCCGCCTTGGCCATTGCCTCCCGGCGCGCTCACGCCCGGTTCATAATGTGGAATGCCGGTGTAGGCGACGCCACCGTTGGCGCCTCCAGAGCCACCAATGCCGCCCACTGCGTCGTTCCCCACAAACGTGCAATTGGTAAGTCCGATCGAACCGGCGTTGAACAGTCCGCCCCCCAGACCATATCCTCCAACCGCTCCGTTGCCTGGTACAGCCGGGGTGTTCACGCCGCTGCTTCCAGAAGCGCCACCAGCCCCTCCGGCGCCACCGGCGACTTGATTCTCTTCAAAAGTACAATCCGTCGCCGCCAACGTGCCATGGTTCGCAATCGCGCCCCCTTTTCCGTTTTCCCCCGGCGTGCCTGGACCTCCGGGCGTGCCTTGCGTCCCCAGGTTTGGCCAGCGCAAATCTCCCGGCAATCCATCAACGCCATTGGTTCCGTTCATGCCGGGCAGACCGGCGACACGGTTGCTCAAGAAACGGCAAGCGATCAATTCGATGATGCCTTCATTCCAGAGTCCGGCCCCGTGTTCGCTGAATCCATTGGCAATCGTGAGATTCTTCAGAGTGAGCTTAACACCGGGCAGCACATGAACTACGCGAACTTTGCCGTTCCCGTTCAATGTTACTTTGCGACCCGAAGCATCCAGAATGGTGTCTCGTTCGATTTTTAACGGACGGCCAAGCACAATGTCGCCATCGCACGTGACCCGCACCAGACCACCGTCCGACAGATTTGCCAGGAGGTTTTGCTCCGTCGGCAGGGCGACAGTTCCCAACGTGAAAAACTCGGACAAATCACTTTGAAAAGTGCCTTGCTCATTGCTGGCAAAGGCGCGCACGAAGTAACGGGTGTCCGGTTTCAAATCTGAAATCGCCAGCCTGATTTCGCGCGGAAAAAAGCCGGCCTCCAATCGAGAACCGTCGATGCGATTGCCCAATTCCGGTGTGGTGCCGAATTCCAACCACACCATCGTCTCGAAACCGCTGGGCTGAACGTCAAAACGCACTTCGGTGGATTGCCTGCCCACGGTCATCACTGGATAAGCCGGTATTAAAGGTTGCCCCTCCACCAGCAAAAAGGCTTCGGGTTGAGTGAAATCGCCTGTTTCTCGGGTCGCGCCACGCGGGAGGAGTTCCCACCGTCCACGCAGCGTTGCCATCACATCCAATTGAACGGTGCACGATTCGCCCGGACCTAATGCAGCCAAAAACAACTCGATCCGAGACTGCCCCGGATCGGCTTTGACGGCCATCGAGGGGCAATCCAATGCGATTCGCGGATCGGACGCGACTCGGATTTGGGCCGGCAAATCATTCGTGATCCTTAGTTGAGTCAGGGCGAACACATTCGGGTTGTGGATCCGCAAACGCAATGTGGTCGAACCGTTCTCGGGAATTCGATTTGGTGCAAAACTGGCCGTGATTTCCGGAAACAAAAGTTCGCCCTCAAACGCTCCAATGTCGGCCCTTGGTCCTTGTGGGCGCGGCACACCCCGTTGATCTGTGGCGGGAAAAGTTTCCGGTGACCCACTGTCCACCGCCGGGCTTCCAGGGAGCAATGCCATGACTGGATTGCTGCCACCCACTGGAGCGAGCGGCCCCAGTTTCGCATCGAGGTTTGTCCGGCTTGTGGTCTGGGTCAGCGGCCAGCTTGTATCGGAACTGATGTTGTGACCGCCATCGAGAATTCGACCGGCGAAATTGTTGTTGGTCAGATGCTGGGCCAGGATCGAGTTTCTCAAAAACATCGCGCCTGAAACAATGTGAAGTCCCGCGCCATTGTTGGTGCCAGCGGGGCCAGGGGGAGCAGGATAATGAATTCCCGCTCCGTTAAAACCGGTCCGGCCGCCCGGACCTCCTCCTCCCGGGACCGTGAGATTCGAAGCCACAGTGCAAAAGGAAACTTCGCCCATGCAGGTATCGAGGTAGAAACCTCCACCCAACGCGTTGCCCCCGGCGCCTCCCACTCCGCCGCGTTGCCCATAAGCGCGCGGGCCGCCATCTCCTCCGGGCCCGCCTTGACCGCCTTGACCGGCAATGGCCTTGTTCTCCGCAGTCGTGCCATTGATCACGATCACCTGTCCCAGGCGCCCAAATATAGCCGCCCCCAATGCTGTTCCGCCGCGACCGCCAAGCCCTCCCGGTTGAGGATAAACCCCAAGAGCAAATGGAACGCTCAATCCTTGACCTCCCAATCCGCCATTCCCGCCGGTAACAACATTGCCGGAAAAACTGCACCGTTGAATCGTCGCAGTTCCTTGTTCAATGCAAATAGCTCCGCCATTGGCCATTTGGCCCGCGCCTCCATTGGAACCGACACCCGAATTCGACGTCGGGTAACCATTGCCTCCTCCGCCGCCGACACATTCGTTTCCAATGAAATTGCAGTCGAGAACTGTCACTGTGGCGGAACTGTAAATGGCGCCTCCGGACGCCAGCCCCCCTGGGCCTCCCCACAAGACAGGACCGAATCCCAATGGATCCTCCAAACTCCCGTTCGACCCTGCTTCGCCAATGGCTCTGTTCTGCCTGAAAACGCATCCGGACAAGATCAACGTTTTCAGATTCGCAATCGCACCGCCAGCCGCATGCCGCCCGGCCGGCTTTTCGAGCGGTTGTTCAAAGCCCGACGCGGCGTTGCTTTCGAACACACAATTGGTCAGAAAAACATTTCCCAAATTCATGATGGCGCCGCCTTGCGCCCAATTCGGAGGAGTATTGAACACCGGCTCAGCCGCCAAAGCCCGATGATTGCGAAACTCGCATCCGGTCCCTGTCAGCGTGCCGCCATCAACCAGAATCGCCCCGCCTTGGGTGCTGCGACCGTCGATCAACACCAGGTTGTTCAACTGCAAATTCCCGCCGCGAGCTACGGTAAAAATTCGGTTGGAAAGCCCCCCGCTGAGAATCACATTCCTCGCCGCCGTTAGACTCACATCCGTCGCAATAACGATTGGCTGCGTGATCCGGATTGTCCCTTCACATCCGAACTTGACTTGCCCTCCATTTGCCATGGCCGCCCGCAAAGCCCCCTCCGTGCAGTCGGTTAATTGGATTTCAGCACTGGCCAAGGGAATCACGGAGGCGAGAAGCGTCCATCCACCGCGAGAGAGAACATTCTCCAAAACGATTTTTGAATGCCGAAAAACGCGCAATCTTCCACGTGTGCCAAGGAGATCCATGCTGTCGCTTTTGAATCCGAATCCACTCAACCAAAAACGGATCGAGAACTCAATCCCCGAAACTCGCCTTCTGTCTTTGTCATTGACCCGAATCAATCGAAGCAGCCCAGCAGCCCAGAATCCATGCATCCATGCAACGCCGCGCGTGCGCTGCAGTCACGTTGCCTGAGCCGTTGCGCGTCGTTGTTTTGCCCGAAGTTTGATTTGTCTCCAGGGCCCTTTTGAATTTCTATGCGGTATGACCTTGCTATCGCGGGAAGCGATCGAACCACTCGTCCGGGTGGCTTTGGACGAAGACATCGGATCCGGCGATGTCACCACATTGGCCACGGTGCCGGAAGGCGCTTCGGCGCGCGCGCTCATGGTGGCGCGTGAATCGCTCGTCGTCGCCGGTCTGGCGCTGGCGGAAGCGGCCTTTCATGCACTGAATCCCCGGCTGCAAATCGAGCGGCAGGTTGATGATGGCGCCCCTCTGGAACGCGGCCAATCCTTGCTGCGCGTCAGCGGCGATGCGCGTGCGATTCTTGCCGGCGAACGGGTGGCGCTCAATTTCGTGCAACGACTTTCCGGTATTGCCACACTCACGGCGCGATTCGTCAAAGCTGTGGAAGGCACGCGCGCAAGCATTTTAGACACGCGCAAAACCACACCGGGCTGGCGGCTTTTGGAGAAATACGCCGTCACGTGCGGTGGTGGGCAAAATCATCGGTTCGGCTTGTTCGATCAGGTGTTGATCAAGGACAATCATCTCGCCGCGTTGCGCCTGGAAGCACCCAACCCTATCGCTGCGGCCGTTCGCCGTGCGCGTGAGCGATACCCGCAACTGAAGGTCGAGGTCGAAGCCGACACACCGGAACAGGTTCAACAAGCCCTCGAAGCCGGCGCCGATATCATCCTGCTCGACAACATGTCTGTGGAGGAACTCCGCACCGCGGTCCATTGGATCAACCATCGCGCGCTGACCGAAGCCAGTGGCGGAGTGGATCTCACGACCGTTCGCCCCATCGCCGAAACCGGCGTCGATTTCATTTCCATCGGTGCCTTGACCCATTCCGCCAGGGCCGTCGATATCGCCCTGGACTTTGAGTTGTAACGTCATCGTCTGTCTCTTTTCTGGTAATCTGCTCAAAGTGTCACCGCTCGTGCTTGGTCGGCAAATCCCCAACTTCACGGCGTCACCTGATTTTTCATTTTTCATTTTGTCATTTTCATTCTTAATTCCCCCATGGCATCGGATGCTCGATTGCTGGCCGCGCTCCGCGAAACGTCGGATGGATTCATCTCGGGCGCGGAATTAGCCGAAATGGCCGGACTGAGCCGTTCCTCGTTGCGCGCGCGCATCGAAGAGCTCCGCGCGCTCGGGTATGAAATCGCTTCGAACCCGCACCAGGGCTATCGCCTCCTCAACCTCCCGGATGTGTTGCATGCCGACCAGATCGAATCCTTGCTCGGCCGCAGGCGCGTGGTCGGAC
>JBFMDG010000050.1:0-18543 GCA_040754135.1 Verrucomicrobiota bacterium | reverse complement strand
ATTCAGTGCCATGGCGCTTCTTGTCTTTATCCGGGCAACCCTGTTCTGCGTTCCGCGGGGAGTCCGCCCCCATTTTGCGGGTGGGAAATCCAACTTTCACCCGTTTCGATTGTCCCCACCGGCCAGATTGTAGAGACCAAGCGGCTAATGCGAGTCCTCTTTCCCTCTTTGGCAGTCATTCGCTGGGAGATATGCGGCAACTGAGCCAAAAAGCGGAGATCGCCTACGAGCGCGCCGACGGCAGTGGGCCGCTGTTCGGCCCGCATGGAAACTGAGCGAGAAGTCGCCGCTTTAGCAAAACGAGTCATTGACGAAATGAATAATGAACAGAGTTGACCCCAAGGGTGAATTAAAAACCAGTTGGTGAATCCTGAGCTTCGTTTCTTCGTTTCAACGAATCTCGACAAGGGTGGCACAGACCAATTCCTCACTGCTCCGCGCAAACACGCTACCATCGGGGTAAGCTGGCGGAGTTCAGGCCATTCTCGAGAGGGGTTACGATGGGTTCGTGGCGCAGGAGTTTATTCCCACGTGCCGCGCTCCGTCACGCCGCAAAAGTTTGCGACGTTTAATCGTTTTCCTCAGTTATTCCCCGATCGCAAAATCGGGCCGTCTTCAGGGGCGGTCTGGTGGGCGCATTGCTTGTTGAGCCGTTGTGAACTTTGCGAAAGGAAATTGGAAACAAATGAAAACGACAAACGGACTCTGGTATGCGACGATGCTGGTTTTGACGCTCGCCTTGAACACGGCGCAAGCCACTCCAGACGAGGCCACGGTGCGCGGAACGGCTTCGGCCATCGATGAGATGCTCATTCAGGAAAAGCGACCGTTGATGGTCATGAGAGAAGGCGGCCGTCTCGAACGGCATTGGCGCAAACCGATCCAGCTGCATCGGCTCGTTCCGATCTTTTCCGACATGCTGGCGGTGGAAGAAGCGACCGTGCGCAAGGCGCTTTTTCGCAAACGCCAAAAACTCAGTGACATGATTTTTGCGCATCTGCTCGCCGAAAAATCCGGGCTGAATTTCGAAACCGTTTTGAGAACACACACAAACTGGCTCCAGGCATTGGGGGATGCGGAAGTGACATGGCCGGAAATCCAACGATGCCTGGACGCCTTTTATGTCGAGATCGCGATTCAATCGCTCGATCAATTGCTCGAAGAGGAACAAAAAGGCGGCTTTCTGGTTGCCAAATGAGGAGCGCATCCGGCGCTCGAATAAAGGCCAAGGAGGTCTGAATCAGAAACTGGGGGAGGGGAAGGCCGGAATCAAGGGGGCATGCCCGCCCGCAACAATGAGGTTGCGGGCGGTTTTGTTTTTAAGTTTCAAGCGCCGCTCCGTTTCGCTCTTTTCGCGGCTCGGCTCCGTTTGCTTTGCGGCTCGATGGCGCTGAGCTCGAACTGCAAATGGTAAATGCCATTTTCCAGGCGCGTTTCCGCGGTGCGCGCAGCCCGGTGGAAAATGCGCAACATGGCGGAATTTGTCGCCATCACATCCGCTTGAAAACCGCGGATTCCATTTTCACGCGCGATGCGCATCAAGGTGTTCACCAGAAATGTCCCGATGCCGCGCCGGTGGTATTCGTCGTGAACGGTGATGGCCACCTCGGCGTAATTTGTCGCCGGATTGCGAAAGTACCTTCCGACACAAATCATCCGTTCTCGTCCTTCGAACGGCACCAGACCGACCAGCGCCAGATCATTGCTGTAATCGAGGGTGACGAACTTTTGCACCTGTTCGTGCGGGAGATGCCGCAGCAAGGTGAAGTAGCGCTGCAGAATGGTTTGTTCGGAATGCGAATAAAACAGCTCCTTGAGCAACGCCTCGTCGGTGGGTTGCACCGGGCGGAAAAAAACTTTCAAGCCGTCCTTGAACTGGGCGCTCGATTCATATCGTTTCGGGTACGGTTGCAACCCTTTGGGCAGCGGAATTTGTTTCGGATGAACCAGGCGCCGCTCGGCGGCCACCTTGAATAATTCGTCCCGGAATTTCGGATGAGCGATATGAATCAAGGCCAGCGTTCGTTCGCGCACGCTCTTTCCGTGCAAAGAGGCCACGCCATATTCCGTCACCACGTAATACACATCGGCGCGTGTCGTGACCACTCCCGCGCCCGGCTTGAGAAATGGAACGATCCGCGACACCGATCCATCGCGGGTCGTCGAGGGCAAAGCAATGATCGGTTTCCCCCCAGCACTCCGGGCCGCGCCGCGGATGAAATCGACCTGCCCCCCAAAACCGCTGTAGAACCGGTCACCGATCGAATCGGCGCTCACCTGTCCCGTCAGATCCACTTCAATGGCCGAGCTGATCGCCACCATTTTCCGGTTGCGCGCAATTTGAAACGGGTCATTCGTAAACTCGGTGGGACGAAATTCGAAGCGCGGATTGTCGTGGATATAATCGTAAAGCTTCCGCGTGCCAAAACAGAACGAGGAAACGATCTTTCCTGGTAACAATGTTTTTTGCCGGCAGTTCAACACCCCTTTTTCAATCAGCGGAATGATCGATTCGGTGAACATCTCGGTGTGCATCCCCAAGTCCCGTTTTTCCATCAGCGCTTCCATCACCGCGCTGGGAATTTCTCCAATGCCCGTTTGCAACGTGGATCCATCCTCGACCAAAGCCGCGATGAACTCGCCGATTTTCATGGCTTCAGGCGATATCGGGGGCACGGCATGCTCCAGCACGGGCAGCTCGCTCTCGACAATCGCATCGAGATCGGAAAGGTGCACAAAACTGTCGCCGAGGCTGCGCGGCATTTTGGGGTTCACCTCCGCAATGACGTAATCCGCGCTCTCCACCGCCGCTTTGACGACATCGACAGAAACTCCAAAACTGCAGAATCCATGCGCATCCGGCGGCGTGACCTGAACCAGCGCGAGGTCGAGGTGCACCTGTTTCTGCCGGAATAACGCCGGGATCTCACTTAGAAAAATCGGGGTGTAATCCGCCACGCCGGCGTTGACCGCGTCGCGCACATTCGGGCCGATGAAAAAGGCATTGTGGCGGAAGTTTTCGAGCAATTCGCGTCGCGCGTAAGGCGCCTCGCCGAACGTGAGGATGTGCATGATCTCGACATCGAAAACTTGCGATCCGCGTTTGGCCAGCGCTGCCACCAGCTTCTGCGGTGTGGCACAACCCGACCCGATGAAAACCCGCATCCCGCTGCGCAACCGGCTCAACGCTGCTTCTGCAGTGACAAACTTCATTGCCGCAATGTTCCCTCAGGCAAAACGAACCGCTGCTCATCCGTTGCCTGACCTTGCGCAGATTTTGATCGAGCCGCGCGGCCCCGCGCATCGAATTGGTTTGAAGAAAATGTTTCAGCCGGCGGTCCATCCTTGCTACAAACACGACAACGCTTCTGTTCAACCGATCTATTGCAACGTCATGAAAGCTGACTCCCAATCCAACCGTTCCGCACGCCGGCTCTCTCGCCGACAATTCATTGGCAGCGCGGCCTTCGCCTCGGCCACATTTCAAATTGTCCCCGGTTCCGTCCTTGGCTTGAATGGGCAAACCCCGCCCAGCGAAAAACTGAACATCGCCGGCATCGGTGTCTCCGGCCAGGGACGCGGGGATCTGAATCAGCTCAAAGACCAGAATATCGTCGCGCTTTGTGATGTCGATTGGGCCCACGCTGCGGGCACGTTCAAAGAGTATCCCGCCGCGAAAAAGTACAAAGACTTTCGCAAAATGCTCGAGGAACAAAAGGAGATCGATGCCGTCGTAGTGGCGACACCGGATCACATGCACGCGTTTGCCTCGATCACAGCCATGAAAATGGGCAAGCACGTCTATTGTGAAAAACCGCTGACGCATTCGGTTTGGGAAGCGAGGCAAATGACGCGGGTGGCGCGGGAAATGAAAGTGGCCACGCAAATGGGCAATCAAGGTCAAGCCTCGGAAGAGACGCGACGCCTTTGTGAGTTGATTTGGGATGGCGCCATCGGCCCTGTGCGCGAGGTGCATCTTTGGACGGATCGTCCTTCCAATGGCCTGTTCAACGAGTACTGGCCCCAAGGAGTTGCCCGACCGAAAGACACGCCCAACATTCCAGATACCCTCGCCTGGGATTTGTGGCTCGGGCCAGCGCTCGAGCGTCCTTACCATTCGGCTTACCTTCCATTCAAATGGCGCGGTTGGTGGGATTTCGGGACCGGCGCGCTCGGTGATATCGGATGCCATTATTGCGATCCGATTTTTCGCGCGCTCAAGCTTGGCCACCCAATCAGCGTCGAAGCTTCCTCGACGCGCGTGAATGAGGAGACCTATCCGCTGGCCTCGATGGTCACGTATCAATTTCCGGCGCGGGAGGGAATGCCTCCTCTGAAAATGGTTTGGTACGATGGAGGATTGCGCCCGGCGCGTCCGGAGGAACTCGAAGAAGGCCGTGAGATGGGATCGAACGGCAAGTTGCTCATCGGGGATAAAGGGAAAATTCTCACGGTGCGCATCCCGAATGGGCCGCGTGGCGAAGTTTACCGCCTCATTCCTGAATCCAAAATGAAGGAATACGGCGAGCCGCCGAAAAAGCTCCCTCGCTCCATCGGCCATTACAAGGAATGGGTCGAAGCCTGCAAAGGCGGCCAACGCGCCGGATCGAATTTCGATTGGGCCGGTCCATTGACGGAAGTGGTGCTGCTTGGCAATGTGGCGCTGAGGCTCAATCTGCGCGAAGAACTCACCACCAAAAAGCTTCTGTGGGATGCCGCGTCCATGCGCTTCACGAATTCCGACGCTGCGAATCATCACTTAAAACGCGCCTACCGCAAAGGATGGGAGATAAGTTAAGTTTTCTCCTTTGCTCACTTACGACTGGCCGTTTTCAAATACCGGAGGAGAGGATGACTGTGACTGTCGGGCTCCATCTTTTTCAATAATTAGAGCCTTTCGGCACTATTTGTGGATTCATTTTAGGGTGGAATAGACCAGAGCCAATAGGTAATCTCGCCTCGTTTCTTGCATACAATCGGCGTTTTCGAAAAAGGGGTTAAACCTTTTATCGATTTGAGCCGATGGAATCAAAACAGTCCGCTCCGCCGCCGTGAAGGATCGCATGGGAGTTTTCCCAATGCCTTCCGGCAGCAAATGTTTTGAAAAACCCGAGAGGGTCAGCGTTGAAGAAGTCACCTCCACCGGTTTTCAGCGAACCGCGGGTGTCTATAGGCGTTTTTGACCAGGCCGTGGAATAAAACGGGCAGGTCAGTTCGCGTTGAAACCTGGTTCCCCAGGTCCTCGCCGGGATCCGTTTTGAACGGTGAACAGGCAGCTTAATTCGTCCGTCGTTCCGCGATCAGGGCTTGCACGGACAGACAGAGTGCCGAATCGAAAGCTTTTCGAATCGAACTCTGCCTGTTCTCTACGATCTTTTATTCAGCGCATCGCCAGGAGAACCGCACCGTTTCAGCCGCTCCGCCGCCCCGCTCGAACAATTTCATCCGTCTTTTGGCCATGTGTTGTGCTGCTCTTCATTCTCCTTTCGCCGGCGAAATCCGCCGCCGCGATTTACATCTGGGATGGAGGAAGCAATGCCGACAGCTTTTGGTCCACGGCTGAGAATTGGTATCCAGATGGCGCCCCAGCCAATTCCGGCACAGCGTTGATTCAATTGACGGGAACGGAAAGGTTGAGCGCGGTCATCGATACTTTCTGGAGTGTGCGCGGTTTGGCTTTTACGTCCTCCCCGGGCGCCAATTCCTTCACGCTCAGCGGCAACACCCTGTCGATTCAATCCGGAGGAATCACCCAGTCCGATGACAGCGCGCAAACCATCAGCAACGATTTGGTTTTGGGCGCTGCGCAAACGTTCTCGGCCAGCTCGGGGAACCTGACGCTCTCCGGCAATATTTCGAACGGCGGCAATGCCCTCACCGTCACGCCGGGCTCAGGGCAAACCCTGACAATTTCTGGAATCCTGAGCGGGAGCGGCGCGTTGCAAATGAATGGAACTGGCCGCGTCGTTTTGAGTGGCGCCAATTCCTACACCGGCAATACGACAATTTCCTCAGGCACCGTGACCGTGCAACACAGCCAGGGTCTGGGAACTCACCTGAACGTCAGCACGTCCACTTCGGTGTTCAGCGGAGGGACACTCGAATTGGAAAATAATATCACCATTGCCAGTGAAACCTTTTCACTTTCCGGCAGCGGCTCCGGGTCGGGCGCAATTCTAAACGTCAGCGGCAACAACACACTCGCCGGGACCATTTCCGTGGGCGGCTCCGGAGCAACCATCGGTTCCACCTCCGGCCTGCTCACCTTGTCCGGCAACATCGGCAACGGTGGGCAACCGTTGACCTTTGCCGGAGCGGGCAACATCTCCGCTTCCGGGGTCATCAGTTCGTTTGGAAATCTGATCAAGAATGGCGCGGGCACGCTCACCTTGACCGGGAACAGCACCATGAGCGGCACGACCACCGTCAATGATGGCATCCTCGTATTGAGCGGCTCCTCCGGCGCGCTCGCCAGCTCGATTTCATTCACCGTCAATGGGCCGGGCACACTCACCCTCCTCAATGGTTCGGGAAATAACGGCAATCGCATTTCGAATTCCGCCGGCGTAACCCTCGCCGGCGGCACGTTCAATTTCAGTAACAACGGCTCGAGCACGCTCAACTTTTCGGAAACCGTTGCCGGCCTTACCCTCAGTTCCGGCGCCTCGACCGTGACCTCAGGCCAGGCTGGGGTTGGCAAATCTTCGACCATGACCTTCGCGTCCTTAACGCGCTCGGCGGCCAGCGGTGGCACCGTCAACTTCACCGGAACAGAACTGGGCCTCGATTCCCGCAACACCATTGCCTTCACCAGCGCGCCCACGCTCGACGATGGCATCATCGGCGGGTGGGCCACTTCCGGAAATGAGTTCGCCAAATATGACGGCACGGTTGGCAGTGCCACTCCGCTCGTCACCGGCGATTACAACATCGATTCTGAAACGGGCTGGCTCAGTTCCAGTAATGCCAAACCTTCCGTCTCACAATCGCTGACCGCATCGCGCACGATCAATTCATTAAACCTCGGCGACGGCATCAACATCGATGCCGGTGGGATGACGTTGCAGATCGATTCGGGAGGTCTGTTGAAAAGCGGCGCTGGCGATAGCGCGATCAGCCACGGCACGCTTCAGCCCGGTTCTCTCAGCGCCGAACGCGAATTGATCGTGCATGTCGAGTCCGGCCGGAATCTCCATTTTGGATCTGCTACCGAAGGACAGGAACTGACACTGGCGGATAACACTGCGGCGGCCGTGTTGACGAAATCCGGCGCCGGAACACTGGTGCTGCTCAACGCGAACAGTTACACCGGCGCCACCTTCATCAATCAGGGCGCACTGCAAGTTCGCCATGCGAGCGGACTGGGAACCACTGACAACGGAGTGACCGTCCAGACTGGCGGAGCGCTCGAATTACAGGGCGGAATTTCCATCGGCGCGGAATCTCTCACCCTGAACAGCACGGGCATCTCCAGTGGCGGCGCGTTGCGAAATGTTTCCGGAGACAACACTTTCGGCGGCGCCATCACTTTGAATTCGGCGTCGCGGATCAACTCCGACGCCGGCACGCTGACCCTTTCGGGTTCGATTGCCGGAGCTTACGCCGTGACTTTCGGCGGGTCGGGCCATGTGCTGGTCAGCGGCAGTTTCAGCAACAGCGGCACTTCTGTGACGAAGGATGGCAGCGGAATGTTGACCCTGAGTGGGGCAAATAATTTTACACAGACGTTGCTCATCAACGATGGAACGGTCGCTCTCGGCGCTTCCCATACATTGCTCAATCCGCCTGTCACCATCGATGGCGCCTCGGCAATTCTCGATATCAGTGCGTTCAGTGACACGGTTGGCGCGGTCACATTGCGCGGAGGCGGAACAATTACAGGCACGAGCGGAACACTGACCGGCACCTCTTACAGTGTCGAAAGTGGAACGGTATCGGCGATTCTGGGAGGGGCTGTAGCGCTCACCAAATCCACCGCCGGCACAGTCACGTTAACCAAAGCCAATAGCTACACGGGCGTGACCACCATCAACGCCGGCACGCTCGAACTCGGCGCCGATAACGTCATCGCGACGGGAGGATTGAGCGTGGACGGAAGCAGCGCCGTGCTCAGTCTCGGGTCGTTCAGCGATAGCGTGGGACTCGTTTACGTGCGCAATGGCGCTTCCATTACTGGCAGCGGCACCTTGACTTCGACCAGTGGTTTCAGCCTCGAAAGCGGAACAGTCTCGGCGATTTTAGGCGGCGCTTCCGGAATTCCTGTCAGCAAATCGACCTCGGCGACAGTGACCTTGACCGGCGCGAACAGTTATTCCGGAAATACGCTGGTTGGCGATGGAACGCTGCTGTTGAGTGGCAGCAATGGTTCGGTGGCAAATTCGTCCGCGTTCACGGTGACCGGCCCGGGCATCCTGCAGCTGAGCAATTCCTCCGTGGCCAACAATGCCAATCGCATGGGGTCGGTGCAATTGACGCTTTCGGGAGGCACATTTTACTTCAGCAACGACGGTTCTTCGGCCGATTTTTCCGAGACCATCGGCCAGCTCCTTCTCAGCGTCGGAGCCAATACGGTTGAGATTGATTCGGCGGCGCTGGGGCAAACCTCCACGTTGACTTTCTCGTCACTTTCGCGATCCGCCGCCAACGGAGCGACGGTCAATTTCACCGGCTCGAATCTTGGATCGAGCCGCAATCTCATCGCTTTCACTTCCTCTCCAAATCTTGATCATGGAATTCTTGGCGGTTGGGCGGTCGTGGACACGGAATTTGCCAAATACGCCGATGGCAGCGTGTTGGCATTGAGCGCCGGTGATTATGCCACCGGTTCCGAATCGAGCTGGGCATCGACACAAAATGCCAAGCCCTCCGCGTCGCAAGCATTGACGGCGGGACGCATCATCAATTCCTTGAACCTTAGCAGCGGGGTTGGTGTGGATCTCGGCGATTTCACACTTCAGATCGATACGGGCGGCGTCATCAAGAGCGGATCTTCAGCGAGCGTCATCTCGAATGGAACACTTCAACCCGGCTCACAGAGCAGCGAACGGGAATTAATTTTTCATGTCGATTCCGACCGGACATTGACCTTGGGATCGAGCACGGCCGGACAGGAACTGATTATTCCCGACAACGGCGGCGCCACCACGATATTGAAATCGGGTGCGGGCCGCCTCGAGTTGCTCAACTCGAGCACCTACACTGGGAACACCGCGGTCAATCAGGGGATGTTGCGCATTGCCGATAGCAGTGGCTTGGGCTCGACCACGGGAGCGACTCGGGTTCAGTACGGAGCCGCGCTCGAGTTGCAAGGCGGGATTGCGGTGGGATCGGAAACGTTGACGCTCAATGGCACAGGCGTTTCCCTGGATGGCGCATTGCGGAATATCAGCGGCAACAATTCCTGGAGCGGTTCGGTGACTCTGGGGAGCGCCACCCTCATCAGCTCGGATGCCGGAACATTAACTTTGTCGGGAGCGATCAGCGGTTCGGGCATCGGCCTGAGCCTCGGTGGTGCTGGGGACCTTGCTTTCTCAGGAATCATTGGAACGGGGTCGGGAACCATCACGAAACAAGGCGACGGCCAGGCGGTGCTTTCCGGGGCGAACACTTTCACCGGAGCGATTACTATCAATTCAGGAACGCTCAACCTGCAACACAACACCGGCGCGGGCACGATGGCCGGCGGCATCGTTGTCATTCATGGGGCGACCCTGGCTCTCGAAAGCAATTCCAGCCTCGCGATCGGCGCGGAAGCACTCACCCTGTCCGGACCAGGCGTGAATAACGGCGGCGCGCTGCGCAATATCTCCGGAGCGAATTCCTACGCCGGCGCGCTCGTGCTCAATGCCCCCGCGCGCATCCACTCGGATGCTGGCACATTAACCCTGTCGGGCGGCCTGAGCGGCGCTTATGCCCTCACTTTCGGCGGCGCTGGAGACATTTCCATTACCGGCAGCATTGCCAACAGCGGCGGCGGAGTAACCAAAGAAGGATCAGGCACATTGACCTACAATGTGGCCAACACTTACACCGGCACCACCACGGTCAACGCCGGCACTATCGCTTACGGTGTGGCCAATGCGCTAAGCACCGGCGCCGTCGTCGTCGATGGCGCGACAGCTCTCTTCAACTTGAATGGCTTCAATGACAGCGTCGGAAGCGTCACTTTACGCAATGGCGGCACCATCACCAGCAGTTCCGGCATTTTGACCGGCTCCTCGTTTTCCTTCGAGAATGGCACCGTTAGCGCGCCTTTGGCCGGCTCGGGTGCGCTCACCAAATCCACCTCCGGAACCGTGACGCTCTCCGGTGCGAATACTTTTTCGGGCAGCACCACAATCAGTTCCGCCGGCGGCACGCTGCTCCTCACCGGGGCCAATGGCGCCATTGCCAGCTCGTCATCGATTTCCGTCGCCAGTCAAGGCGCGCTCACGCTCAACAATACCGCCGCGGCCAATAACGGAAATCGCGTCGGCGCCGTCACGCTGACGTTGAGCGGCGGCACCCTTAATTTTCAGCATGACAGCGGCGCGGCCAATTTCTCAGAAACGATCGGCGGGTTGACCATCAACGTGGGCGCGGCCGGTTTGAACGCTTCTCAGGCCGCCGAGAGCCAGACTTCCACGCTCACCTTTTCGTCGCTCACGCGAAACAGCGGCAACGGTGGGACCCTCCATTTCACCGGCACGGGCCTCGGACTCGATACGCGCAACCAAATTGTGTTCACCTCTTCTCCCACGCTGGATGACGGGATTATCGGAGGTTGGGCAACCGTCGGAACGGAATTCGCCAAATATGCGAACGGTTCAGTAACGGCGCTCGAAGACGGCGATTACAACACCGGTACGCAGGATACCTGGACTTCCCTGGGAAATGTGAAACCTGCTGCATCCGCCACCTTGAGCGCCAACCGTGGAGTCAATTCACTCAATCTCACCGATGGGATTCAGGTTGATTTGGGAGATTTCGCGCTCACCATCGACACCGGCGGCTTGATGAAAAGTGGAGCCACTTCGTCCGTCATCAGCAATGGAACGCTTCGCCCCGGCTCGGCCGTGAGCCAGCGGGAACTCATCACCTACGTCGATTCCGGACGCACGCTGACTTTAGGTTCCACAACCGCAGGCCAGGATCTGACCATTCCTGACAACGGCGGGTCAACCATCCTGACCAAATCAGGGCCGGGCACTTTGGAAATCCTAAACGCCAACACTTACTCCGGGGCCACCTATGTGAACGAAGGCGTTGTCAACATCCGCAACGGATCAGCCCTCGGATCGAACACCGCCGGAACCATCGTTCAAGCCGGAGCCGCCCTCGAAATGCAAAACGGAATTTCTGTGGGCGCAAAAAGTTTGACGCTCAATTCAACCGGCATCAGCGATGGTGGCGCCTTGCGCAACATCAGCGGGAACAACTCCTGGGCGGGGAATCTCTCGATCACCTCGGCTTCACGCATCAATTCAGATTCAGGCACGCTGACCCTTTCAGGTTCGGTCACGGCCAGCGCCGCCACTTCCGGAATCACCGTCGGCGGCGCGGGAAACATCACCATGTCGGGCGTGGTGGGCGGGAGCAGCTTTCCACTCACCAAAGATGGTTCGGGCACGCTCACTCTCATCGGCGCGAACACCTTTTCGGGCGCCGTCACTGTCAGTGCGGGCGTGCTCAACTTGCAAAACAGTGCCGCCAGCGGCACGACCGCCGGTGGCATCAGTGTCTCGAGTGGCGCGGCGCTCGAACTGCAACACGGTTCGGGCCTCACCATCGGTTCCGAATTCCTGACCCTCAACGGCACCGGCATCGCCAACGGCGGCGCGCTCCGCAGCGTCAGCGGCGACAACACTTATCAAGGACAAATCTCCCTCGGCCTGACCTCGCGCATCAACACCGATGCCGATTCGTTGACGATTTCAGGCCTGATTTTCGGACCCGCATACAACCTCCACATCGGCGGCGCTGGAGATACCACCCTCAGTGGCGTCATCGAAATCACGGGCGGTTCTTTGACCAAAGACGGTGCCGGAACGGTGACGTTGAGCGGCGCGAATCTCTATTCCGGCGGCACAACCATCAATGATGGCGTGCTCAGCATCAGCAATGATGCAAACCTCGGCCGATCCGGCGGCATCACTCTCGGAGGCGGCACGTTGCGATTTACTTCCGCGTTCACTTCCGCGCGCGCCATCACGCTGACTGACGACAGCACCTTCGACAACAGTTCCGGAGGAACAGCCACCTTGACAGGAGGCCTCGACAAAGCGGGCAGCAACATCACCTTCACCGGCAACGGCGCCACGACGGTGATTGCTGGCACCGGCATTTTTGGCGCGGCGGATGTCTTTGTGGACGGAACGACGGTTCAGTACGACTCGGCACAAACATACAACGGGCCCACTTACATCCGGAACAGCGGCACGTTGCGGCTCGGCGCCAGCAACGTCATGCCCACCGCACCGGCCAGCGCCTTACTCATCGATGGCAGCGGCACCTCGACTTTCGATCTCAACAATTACAACGCGACCATTGCCTCATTGAGCAGCGCGCTCTCGACGGCGCAAGTGCAGTTGGGGACGGCGACTTTGACCTTGGGCGACAGTTCATCGACCACGTTCGCAGGAGTGATCAGCGGAGCGGGGGCCATCGTCAAGCAGGGCTCGGGAACTTTGATTTTGAGCGGCGCCAACACTTTTTCGGGCGGCATCACTTTGAGCGATGGCACTCTCGAATCCCAGCACGCCACTGGACTGGGCGCGGGCAACATTGCTTTGAATAACGGCAATCTGATCATCAGCACCACGTCGCAAAGTTCCGCCCAGACCCTCTCGGTCAACGGAAATAATCCGGGACAACTGACCATTGACTCGGGAGTGACCTTCACGTTGGGCGACGCGGCCAATGACCTGACCGGCTCTTCCAATTTGCTCGTCGATGGCGGAGGCACGTTGGCTCTCGATTACTCGAATAATTACTCGGGCCAATTAACCATCAGCGGCAGTGCCACAGTGCGTGCTGGTGCTGCCGGAGCAATCGGCACCGGCCCGATGCGGTTGAATGGCGGGACGCTTTCGGTTGTCACCGTCGATCAAACCTACGGCGAGACGTTCAGCATCTTCAATTCAGGCAACACGATTCATGTTAACACAGGCCGGACGTTTACTTTGGGTGATGAGGCGAACGACCTGACGAGCACCGGCTCGTTCACCAAAACGGGCCAGGGCACCCTCAGCCTCGGCTATGCGAACGATTACAGCGGAACAATGACCATCACCGCAGGCACGGTGGTCTCGTCCGTGCAGGACGCGCTCGGTTCCGGAAATATCATCCTCAATGGCGGCACCCTCTCGATTACCGGCGTCGATCAGGAATACACGCAAACATTCACAGCCAATGCGGCGACCACTTCCACGATCCACGTGGATGAAGACCTGGGATTCCAACTTGGCGACGCGGCCGACGCGCTGACGGGTTCGGGCAACCTCGTCAAGACCGGCGCTGGCGATTTATTTTTTCTGAATGCCAATTCGAATTTCAGCGGGCAATGGCAGGTTGACGAGGGTTTCATCGGTTCGGGCAAATCCGAAGGTATTGGCACCGGCGCTGTGGTTTTGAATGGGGGTGGCTTCGCGGCGGGATTTGAAGATCAGACCTACAGCCAGACCTTCACGGTGAATGCAGACAGCGCCTTCGATATGCAGAGCTCTTTTACGCTCACCATCGGCACGGCGCCGGATGCGCTCATCGGAACCGGGTTGCTCGCGAATCAAGGAGGCGGCGCGGTCGCGCTTAATTTCGCCAACAGCAATTTCACTGGAGGCTGGTCACTCGATAGCGGCACATTGATTTCCGCCGCTCAAGATGCCATTGGCACCGGCAACGTTCTCTTGAACGGAGGGACATTGGCATTCACCACCGTGGATCAGACCTACAATCAAACCTTCACGGCGGGTGCTTCCACCAGTTCGACGCTCGATGTGGCGGCCAGCCGCACGGTGACTCTGGGCAATGCGGCCAATGATCTGACCGGCTCGGGCAGCGTCTCGAAAAGTGGGGCAGGAATTCTTCGGCTATCCAATGCCAATGATTTCAGCGGCAATTGGGAGCTCGAAGCCGGCACTCTGAGCGCGCGGGCCGCCGGCGCCCTCGGCACCGGAAACGTCACCTTGAATGGGGCGACGCTTCACATCGATTTGGCGGATCAGACCTACAATCAAAACTTCAATGTGGCGAGCGCTTCAACGATCGATGTCGAAAGCGGATACACGCTCACTCTTGGGAATGAAGCAAACGACCTTAACGGAGTTTCGGCATTGACCAAAGCCGGCGCTGGCAAACTCGTCCTCACCCAATCGAGCAGTTTGAGCGGCGGCATTTCTCTCGCCAGCGGCACACTCAGCATCGGTCATAATAACGCGCTCGGTCCCGGAACGCTCACCCTCAGCGGTTCGGCCTCGATCGAATCGCACGGTGGCAGTCGCTCCGCCGCGAACAATATCGCCCTGAATTCAGCGCTGACCGTCGATGGCGCCAACGACCTCACTTTGAGCGGCGTGATCACAGGTTCGGCCGGTTTGACCAAGCAAGGCGCCGGTACTCTGACGCTCTCGGGCAATAATGTCGATTTGAGCGGGACGGTCACATTGACCAGCGGGACGCTCGCCTTTGGCCATAATTCCGGAGCGGGCACAGGGACGCTCGTCATCAATGGCGGTGCGATCCAGGCCAGCGGCGCCGACCGCACCCTCGGCAACGCCGTCACCGCCGGCGCTGACTTCACCATTTCGGGCAGTGCGGCGCTCACGCTCGGCACAGTGACTTTAACCGGCGATCGATCGATCACGGTGAACAATACTTCGAGCGTGTCTCAATTCGTGGAAAGCGGCGGCGCCCGCAGCCTTACGAAGGATGGTTCTGGCACTTTGAACGTGACGGCAACGAGCACCTATTCAGGCGCCACCGTGGTGAATGCGGGCACGCTGGCAGTGCAAGGGAGCCTCGGCAGCACGAGCGGATTCACCATCAATGGCGGCACTCTTAGCGCCGAAAAAGTGGGCGCGCTCGGATCGGCCAATGTGTCCTTGAACGGCGGCACGTTGTCGGTCTCCGCGTTCGATCAGACTTACAATCAAACCTTCACCGCCTCCAGTGCCTCGACCCTCCACGTGGACGCGATTGACTTTACTCTCGGCAATGCCGCCAACGATCTCACCGGCGCGGCGGATTTGACCAAAACCGGAAATGGTTATCTGCTGCTGTTCTATTCGAACGATTATTCGGGCAATTGGAATGTGAGCGGAGGACTTTTGGGTTCCGCCACACAGGGCGCAACCGGCACGGGTAACATCACCCTGTCCGGTGGCGGGCTTGGCATTGGTTTCGAAAATCAAACGTTCGGTCAAACACTGAACATCGTCAGCGGATCGAGGCTTTCCATTCAATCCGCATACACTTTCACCCTTGGAGATAGCGACAACGATGTCACTGGGGCGGGCTTGTTGACGGCGGAAGGCGCCGGGACCGTTCGGTTGAATTTTTCCAACAACAATTCAGGCGGCTGGGCGATCGAAGACGCAACCGTCATCTCGTCGGCGCAAGGCGCGCTGGGCACTGGCAACATCAGCTTCACCGGATCCGGCGGAGTGCTCCGGATTTCCGATGTGAATCAAACGCTCAACCAGGGTGTGGCCGCCAGTGTCAATGGCGGAACCATTTCGGTTGATTCCGGCCTGACCCTCACGCTCGGGAATGAAGCGAATGATCTTACGGGCGATTCATCGCTGACGAAAACCGGGGCGGGCACTCTCACGCTCGGGTTTTCAAATAATTACTCAGGAGGCTGGACCTTGAGCCAGGGCACATTGGAATCGTCGGCTCAGGGCAGTTTCGGCTCAGGGAACGTCACGCTCAATGGCGGCACGATCCTCATCAAAAGCACCGAGCAGCTTTATTCGCAAAACTTCACCGCCAATACGGGCAGCACTTCCACTATCCAGGTTGATGCCGATGGCTCGCTCGAATTGAGCGCGCAAACCGGACCTTTGGCCGGTTCGGGGAACCTGATCAAAAACGGCGCCGGCGAGATGCTCATCAGTGCAGGATCGGATAATTTCAGCGGCACCTGGCAAATCAATGCCGGCGCTGTGTATTCGAGCGCGAGCGGAAGCATGGGAACCGGAAACATCACGCTGAACGGCGGCGTCTTTGGCATCGGGCTCACCGACCAGACTTTCACGCAAACATTCACCATCAACTCAGCCAGCACACTCGATGCGGCCAACGCTACCACGTTCACGCTCGGAAATGCGGCGGACGACCTCACTGGAACAGGAGCTCTGACCAAGGATGGAACAGGCACGCTGGTGCTGAACTACGCCAACAGCAATTTGACCGGTGCATGGTCGGTGCTCTCCGGCACGCTTACTTCCGGAGCTCAGGACGCCTTCGGCACCGGCAACATCACGATCACCGGCACCGACACGGTTTTGAAATTCACGAACGTGGATCAAACCTATCCGCAAACGCTGACGGTCAATGCCACGTCTTCCATCGAGGTGGACAGCGGTTTGACCGTCACTCTTGGCAACGGAGCGAATGATATCACGGGCGGATTTCAATTGACCAAAACCGGGACGGGAACGCTGGTTTTGAGTTTCGCGAGCAATCACTCGGGCGGCTGGGCCCTCGCGCAAGGCACTTTGAATTCGGCGGCACAAGGGGCTCTCGGCGCTGGCGATATCTCCCTCGAAGGAGGCACACTCTCCATCACCGCCAGCGATCAATCCGCTGCGCAAGTTGTCACGGCCAATTCCGCTTCCACAATTCAAGTTGCCAATGGCGTCACCTTCACCCTCGGTGATGGCGCGAACGATTTGACCGGAGCCGGCGCTTTGACGAAGACGGGCGCGGGCCGGCTCGAATTGGAAGCGTCGAGCAATCATTCCGGCGGGATTCAGCTCGACGCTGGAACCTTGGCGCTCGGTCATAACAGCGCTGCGGGAACGGGCGTACTCACACTCAACGGAGGGGCCGTCGAAGCCGCCAATGGCGATCGCACCATTGACAACACGGTCACGCTGGCTGGCAATGTTTCTTTTGGCGGGAATGATGCCCTCGTCCTCTCGGGCGCAACGACACTGACCGGGGATCGCACCTTAACCGTGAATAACACCACCACATTTTCAGGAGTCATCGGTGAATCGGGTGGGGCGCGCAGTTTGACGAAAGCCGGTTCGGGCACTTTGATTATTTCTGGCGCGAACAGTTACTCCGGCTCCACTACGGTGAGCGCGGGCACGTTGCAACTCGGCGCGTCGGGATCGATTCCGAACGGGTCAGCCGTCTCGGTTTCCGGAACGCTCGATTTGAACGATTTCAATGAAACCATCGCTTCCCTTTCCGGCAATGGCGCTGTGGACCTTGGATCGGCTTTTCTCACGATGGGCAATAATTCAGATACAACCTTTTCGGGAGCCATCAGCGGCACCGGCGGGCTTATCAAACAAGGATCTGGCGCCCTGACCCTCAGTGGAACAAGCACCTTCACCGGCTCGACCACTATCAATGCGGGCACGATCGAGCTGGCCAGTGATGCCGCCCTCGGCGCGGCGCCCGGTCTGGCCACGGCAAATCAACTCATCATCAACGATGCAACCCTTCGTGCGACCGAGACGTTCACGCTGCACGCGAATCGCGGCGCCACCTTCACCGGATTCGGCGCCACCATCGAAGTGACCTCAGGCAAAAGCCTCACCGCGGCCCAGGTCATTTCCGGCACGGGGAATTTATACAAGCAAGGGCCGGGAACTTTGATCCTGAGCGGGAATAACACATTTACCGGTTTGACGATCGTTAATCAAGGCACCGTGCAAGTCGATTCCGATTCGCGGTTCGGCACCGCGCCCGGCAATCCTGTCAGCAATCAATTGGTTCTGGACGGCGGCACGTTGGCCGTAACGGAAAGTTTCACCAGCCACGCCAATCGTGGCATCAGCGTGGATTCGAATGGCGGCACCATCGATGTCGGCAACGGCAAGACGCTGACCATCGCCGGCTTTCTCAGCGGCGCAGGCACGCTCACCAAATCGGGCAACGGCACGCTCGCGCTCAACCAGCTGAGCGACTACTCGGGCGGCACCATTCTCAACAGCGGCACACTCGTCATCGGTCATGCTTCCGGACCGGGCACAGGCACATTGACGGTGAACGGCGGCACTCTCGAGGCCGGAGGAAGCGATCGCACCCTCGCAAATAACATCACTGTCGGTGGTGATTTCTCGGTCGGCGGATCCTACGCGCTCTCCGTTTCGGGAACGACAACGCTGACGGGCAATCGCACGGCGACGATCGACAGCACGCTGGCCACATGGGGTGTGATCAGTGAAACCGGCGGACCGCGCGATCTTACAAAAGCGGGCAGCGGCACTTTGACCGTGAGCGGAACCAGCACTTATTCCGGGAGCACGATACTCAATGCCGGCTCGTTGCGCGTCACCGGCAACATCAGTTCGAGCAGCGGGGTGACCATCAATGGCGGCACGCTCACGG
>JBFMDG010000049.1:0-18659 GCA_040754135.1 Verrucomicrobiota bacterium | reverse complement strand
CGATGAATTTACCAAAGGCGCGAATCCACAAATTCTCGACACGCTCGCTCGGCTACAATTCATGCAGGGGAAAAAAGCCGAAGCCACGGTCACGCAGGAAAAAGCCGTCGCTAAATCCGATGGCAAGATGCGAACGCATTTTCAAAAAATTCTCGAGAGCTACAAAAATGGAGAATTGCCCAAGCCCGAGGGAAATTTGAAGTTCTGAGCCGGCGCCACACCTCCCCGATTCGGCGTCATTGCGAAACACCATTGAACCCGGCCGGGCACCCCAGTTAATCTTCGCTCATGGGCCGTCAATGGTTACATGCAAAACGGGCCGTGGCATCGCTGAAAAAAGCGCAAGCCACCGGCAAAATCGTCCGGGAAATCATGGTCGCCGCCAAACTCGGCGGTGCCGATCCCGAAATGAACGCGCGTCTGGCCGCAGCCGTTGAAAAGGCGCGCAAAGAAAGCGTGGCGCGCGATGTCATCGAGCGCGCGATCAAAAAAGGCGCCGGCACTGGCGAGGAGAAACTCGTCATGGAACATGTGGTTTACGAAGGTTACGCGCCCCACAAAGTGCCGATTATCGTCGAAGTGCTCACCGACAACGTCAATCGCTCTGCGCCCGAAATTCGTGTGCTCTTTCGCAAGGGACAGCTCGGCAACGCGGGCAGCAACAAGTTCCTTTTCGATCCGGTGGGGTTGGTCGAAGCGCATCACCCCGACGCGGCTGCCGATCGCGAAGCAGCGGCGATTGAAGCCGGCGCAAACGAGGTCGAACCGCTCACGACAGAACAGAACGACGACATTCCCTCAGGCGCAACCGGAGCGCGGTTCATCACCGATCGCACCGCGATTCACAGCGTCTCAAAGTGGTTGTCGCAACATGGCTGGACCATCATCACCAGCGAACCGGGGTACGTGCCGAAGATTTATCCGAACCTGACCGAACAACAACGCATGGAAGTGGGCGAATTTCTGCAGGAACTCGAAGATCACGAAGATGTGCACCGGATTTGGGCGGCGGTGAAGTGAGGCCCAGGGGTGGTGAAGGGTTGAATGGTTAAATGAGTTAAATGGTTAAATGAGTTAAATGGTTAAATGGTTAAATGGATAAATGGTTAAATGGTTAAATGGGTTACATGGGGGAGCGGCGGAGGGGGGTGCCGGGCATGGCGCCGGTGAGTTTTCCGGAGTGGATGACGAGGAGGCCGTTGACCAAGACGTGCTCGAATCCCTCGGCGTACTGGTGCGGCGCTTCGTAACTGGCCGGCGCTTTTACTTTGTCCGGATCAAAAACGAGCAGGTCGGCCGCCGATCCGATTTTGATTTCCCCTCGCCCGTTCAGCTTGAAGGTTTGCGCGGGTAACGAGGTCATCTTGCGGACCGCTTCTTCCAGGGTGAGCACCTTGAATTCGCGCACGTAACGTTCGATCACGCGCGCGTTGTTTCCATAACTGCGCGGGTGCGGAACTTCCGGCCCGGGCTGCTTCGGACCGCCGTCAGATGCGACCATCGTCATTGGATGCCGCAGGAAGGTCTGCAAATCCGTTTCGTTCATCCCGTGGAACACCGCGCTGGCGCCGCCATCGAGTTCGATTTGAATAATCAATTCAATCTGGTCATCGAGCGAATCATTCCCACGAATCAGGCGGGCGGCTTCACGAACCGATTTTCCATTCAACCGCCGGTCCTTACGAAAGCTCGCGATCGTGGCGTAGGAATAATCGTCGTTTTTGCGGCTGCGCAATCGCTCCTTCATCTGGACGATTAACTTTTGCTTGAACTCGGGATCCGCAATGCGTTCCGCAAATGCTTTCGAACCGCCGGCACGCGCCTCGTCCGGAATCAGCGTGCTCAATCCCGTGCTCGAAGCGGTATAGGCATACTGATCGTGCGTGATATCGAGGCCTTCCTTTCGCGCGCGTTCGATCGCCCCCAATACTTCCTCCGCGCGCCCCCAGGCGCTCGGTCCGGACAATTTGATGTGCGAAATCTCCGCCGGGATTCGGGCTTCACGCGCAATGCGAAAAAGTTCCTCGAGCGCATCGAAGATCTTCTGATTTTCATAGCGCATGTGGCTGACGTAAATGCCGCGATGTGCCGCCGCCACTTTGGCCAAGGCAATGATCTCATCGGTTTGAGCAAAAGTTCCCGGCAGATAAATCAAACCCGTGGATAAACCGACCGCGCCGTCACGCATGGCATCGTCCACAAGCTGTTTCATCTGTTCCAACTCATCATCGGTAGGCGGCCGGCGGAAACTTCCGCCCATGACCTGGCTGCGAACCGTGTTATGGCCGATCAAAGTGGCCACATTCAACGCCACTTTGTTCGTTTCCAGGCTTTGAAAAAATTCCCCAACGCGCAATTTCGATCCGCCGCAATTCCCGGTTACAATGGTGGTCACGCCCATGCGCAGAAAATTCTCCGCTTGCGGCAGCGTCAAAATATTTTCCGAATGGGTATGCACATCGATGAATCCGGGCGCAATGACCCGATCGGCGCAGTCGATTTCCTGACGCGCTTTCGTTTTGATTTCACCGACCGCCACGATGCGGCCATTTTGAATTCCGACATCGGCGCGGAATGCGGCGCGGCCGGAACCATCGATGACGCGGCCGCCGCGAATCAAGAGATCGAGTTCCTGGCCCGTGAGTGCGGGAACGAACCAAAGCAGCAGGCTCAAGGCAACGAAACGACTTGGATGCATGCGCCGAGTTTGAAAGAAATCCAGTGGAAAGAAAAGCAAGTCCTTCGAGATACATCAGCAGGCCAGGAGTTGCATCGATGACGGCCAATGACCTGGATTGTAGGCAGTTTTCATGCGGCTGGCAGGGGCAAATCGACCTTCCGGGGCACGCGCAATTGACAACTCTTCAGCCCTCCTACACTCTCCTTCCATGGCAAAACCAGCATTAGGCCGCGGTTTGGGTGCCTTGCTCGGCGGTGCGCCGCCGGCAACCAAAACCAGCCCGGCAACAACGGCTACAACGACAAGCCTTTCCATCTTAGGCGTCGATGCTCGGGAACGCGTCCAACGCATCCCGCTCAGCCGCGTCCGCCCCTGCCCTTTTCAGCCGCGCAAGGATTTTACGGAAGACTCTCTGCGCGAACTGGCCGACTCGATTCGCGAACAAGGCATCGTCCAGCCGCTGCTCGTGCGCACGCGCGGCGATTCTTTCGAGCTCATCGCCGGTGAACGCCGCTGGCGGGCCGCGCAAATCGCCGGCCTTAGCGAGGTACCCGTGATCGTTCGCGAAGCGGATGATCGGGAAGTGCTGGAACTCGCCCTGATCGAGAATCTGCAGCGCGAAAATCTCAATCCGCTGGAAGAAGCGCTCGGTTACTCGCAATTGATCAGTCAATTTCATCTCACGCAGGAGGAAGCGGCAGTGAAGGTTGGCAAAAGCCGCGCGGTGGTCGCGAATGCCTTGCGCCTCTTAAAACTTCCCGCGGAAGTTCAGGATTATTTGCGCAAATCATTGCTCTCGGTGGGGCACGCGAAAGTGATTCTCGGTTTGAACCTGCCGCAGGAACAGGCGCTGGCCGCCCAACGCGTTTTGAAGGACGGTTTGAACGTGCGGCAAACCGAAGAACTGGTGGCGCAATGGCAGGCGCGCAGCCCTTTGAATCCCGCGGCTGTTTCCGGCAAAAAAACGGCATTCACACGCGACACTCACGTGACCGATCTCGAAAACCGGCTCACCGAACGGCTCGGAACCAAAGTGTCGTTGCGCTATCGCCAGGGTAAGGGCTCGGTCGAAATCCGCTTCTTCAGCGACGATGAACTCGAACGGGTGCTCGAACTGCTCGGCATCAGTCCCGAGTAGGCCGGTCAACGCTTCAGATTTTTTTTGACTGCATTCATGGCCATGAATTCCCCCCATGTTCATCAATCCTGCGCCGAACGGCTCGCCGCCTCTCAGGAGGCCATCCGGCAATGGGACGCTTTTGTCGGTCTGGATGGATTTGTGGATGAAATCATTCACGTCGTGGATAAACGCGAGAACGCCGAATCGTTCACGCGATTGCCCACCATTGCCAGTTTCGCCGAACGCCTCGCCGGCGCGGCCGGCCGCAGCACTAACATCGAACTGGTCAATCAACTGACCAAAATCGGCGGCAACGGACCCATCATGGCCAATGCACTCGCCACTTTTGGACTCAAGGTCACGTACGTCGGTAATCTTGGGTACCCGCAATTGCATCCGGTTTTTCAAAGCTTCGCGGAACGCGCCGAAGTCCATTCCATCGCGGAGGCATGCCACACCGACGCGCTCGAATTCGAGGACGGCAAAGTCATGTTCGGCAAATCAACCCAGTTGCGGGAAATCAACTGGGAAAACATTCAGGCGCGCTATGGCCGCGAAGCGTTTGCCAAAAAATTCAACTCCGCCCACCTGGTGGCGTTCGTGAATTGGACGATGATTCCGTTCATGAGCGAACTATGGGAAGCCCTGCTCAAGGAGCTCTGTCCTTCGCTGACCGGACCGAGGCGCCACATCTTTTTCGATTTGGCGGATCCGGAAAAGCGCTCCGCGGCGGATATTCGGCGCGCGCTTGAGTTGATCACAGCCTTCGCCGAGTATTTTGACGTGACGCTTGGGTTGAATGAAAAAGAAGCCTATGAAATCGCGGAAGTGTTCGGATTGAAAACGGGCGAACACACTTCCGATGGGCTGATCGAACTCGCCTTCGAGATTCATCGGCGCGTGCCGGTTCAAACTTTGGCCATTCACCCTGTGACTTATGCCCTCGCTGTGAGTCAGGGCAAAGTGGATCTCGTGCAGGGGCCTTTCATCGCCAAACCGAAAATCACCACCGGCGCCGGCGACCATTTCAACGCCGGGTTTTGCCTGGGCAAATTGCTCGATCTCGATAATGCCTGCAGCCTCTTAACCGGCGTGGCTTCGAGCGGGTTTTACGTTCGCACGGCAAAATCTCCCAACCTCAACGATCTCGAGTCGATGATTCGCAATTGGCCTGCGCGGTGACCTTCATCATGCTCGCGCCATGATTTTACCCATCGTCAAATATGGCCACCCTGTCCTGCGG
Organism: Verrucomicrobiota bacterium; assembly: GCA_040754135.1. Classification (GTDB taxonomy): domain Bacteria; phylum Verrucomicrobiota; class Verrucomicrobiia; order Limisphaerales; family SIBE01; genus JBFMDG01. The sequence goes on along the minus strand of JBFMDG010000049.1, from coordinate 13,616 downwards.
CAGAAGGGCGAACGCGTCACCGAAGTGACGCCGGAGGTGAGAGCATTTGTGGACGACCTTCTTGAAACCATGGATGCCGCGCGCGGCGTTGGTTTGGCCGCGCAACAAGTCGGGCGAGCCCTGCAAGTCGCCGTTGTGGACGTCACCGAGATTACCGACCGGCCCTCCACATTGCATTTGGAAGGGAAGCCGGCCGATGTGCTCGCCTTCATGCCGGTGGTGCTGATCAATCCTGAGGTCAAACCCATCGCGGATCCGGTCAGTGGTCCGGAAGGTTGCTTGAGTTTCCCGGAAATGTACGCGGAGATTTCGCGGCCTGAATCGGTCGAGGTCACCGCCTGGAACGCTGCGGGTGAAAAGTATTCCTTCTGTTGCGGCGGCCTGCTGGCCCGGGCCGTTCAACATGAAGTCGATCATTTGAATGGAATCCTGTTCATCGACCGCATGTCGCCTGAAAAAAAGCGTGAATTGAAACCCGAACTCGAAGCGCTGCAAGCCGAGACGAAAGAAGAGTTGAAACGCGCAAGAACGGGCACGTGAACCGGCGATCACTTCACGGCAGATAACGCGCGCGATAAAAGCGCAACCCTTCCGAGCCTTCCATCGGATCGATGATCAGAAGCTGCGGCGCAATAATGCCATTGGTTAACGTTTGCCATGTTAACCAGTCGGGCGTCGCCTCGATCGAATAAGCGCGTCCCAGCTCGCCCATCAGGCCGAATTGCAACCGCCCCTCGATCCATTGCGGCACGCTCAATTGCAGATCCACTCCCAACAAACGCAACTCGCGAGATTCAAAACGCGCCGCCAACGCCGTCGCCTCGATGCTCCCGATTTCGCGCACCACCGGACGATCGCCGAAGGTGAGCGTTGTCATCGCACCGGCGGTTCCGGTATCGAGCGCGAAAACAACTTCCACGAGCGAGTTGGTTCCTGCGGAAAAACTCCGGCCCACCGGCATGGCCATGGCGAAACCGACGCGGCCTTCCGCCAACAAGTTCGTATTGATATGCAAAGTGGCGCCGGAATTCTGCGTCAGTTGCGCCGTGACAAATCGAAGAAGCGCCGCATCAAAATCAATCGAAAAGCCGATGGCATTTTCATCGCCATGACCCGCCAACTCGACGGTCACACGGTTGGTGAAACCAAATCTTAACGTTTCCGTGGCGAACCGCACCTCGCGTTCAGAGTGATCGCTGGCCAGTGCGACGCGCTTGGCGGAGGACGCGTTGAGGCCGAGGACCAAACCAGCAGGTCCACCCGCAGGAGTGGCCGGATCGAGACCCGCGGCATAGCGTCCGGCTTGCACCCAATCCAAAACTGTCAGGGCCGCATTGCCAAGAGCCAGCGGATCTGTGGCGCCGCGGGGAGCGCAATCCGCCCGCATGAATTCACCAGGGGAACTCGGCATGTCCAGACCCGCCGCGAATCTTCCGACCTGCACCCAATCAGCAATGGTCACACCTCCATTCAAACTGCCATTGGGCCGCGGTGCCACATCGGCCTCGAATCCCTGCTGCAAAGTCATCAATCCGTCTTCGGAAAAGAGCGGCAAACCTTGTTGCGCCGTATTCGCAGCCGCCCGGCTCAATGGCGCATCGGCCAGTCGGACCCATGTGGCGGTTGTGCCAGCCGTTGGACTGACATTGAATCGCACCAGGGCGATCTCCTGAGATCCGGAACCGAGCACCTGAGATTGGGGCAGGAAGAAACGCAAACCGATCAGGCCTTCAGCCGCGCGACTCGAATCCAGCGTTAGATTTGCTCCAGCCGTTCCGCCGGCAAGTTGCGCATTGAAAAAGGTGAGCACTCTGGCGTCAAAACTCAAACTGAACGAAGCGCTGTTTTCGTTGCCTTCCGTATCCAGCCGCACCGGGATTTGCAACACACCGCCCCAAACCGCGCTGGTGGCAATCGCTCGAACCCTGCGACGCGACACAACGACATTGAAGGAACTCGAAGCACTGCCGCCCTGGCCGTCATTGACCGTCACCGTGACCCGCGCGGTGCCGGGTTGATCGGCGGCGCGGACGGTGATCGTGCGCGCCAAGTCATTGCCAGAAATGGTGATGTTTTGAAGAGGCACAACCGAGGTGTCGGTGGAAGCCAATGTCAGGCCGAGCGCCTCGGCTGCCGTGTCCACGTCGCCCAGCGTGAACGCAAACGGCGCGTTGAGCTGGCCGAGATAAAGCACCTGATCGGGCAATGGGGAAATCGAGGGAGGATCGTTGACCGCGGCCACGTTGATAACCACTGTGGCTGCGGCGGAATCGAGCTGTCCATCGTTGACCTTGAAAGTAAAACTATCGCTGCCGTTGAAGTTCAGATTTGGCCGATAGCTCAGGTTCGGCGCCACTCCGCTGAGCACACCTTTCGTGGGACCAGCCACAACTGTGTATGTGAGGCTGCTTCCTTCGATGTCGGTTCCCGCTAACACAATGCTTTTAGGCGTGTCTTCGATTGCAGAAACCGTTTGGCCTTGCGCGGAAGGTGCGTCATTCACCGCTGCGATTTGAATCGTCACCGTTGCCACCGGCGAATCCAGCTGCCCATCGTTTACTTTGAACGTAAAACTGTCGCTGCCGTTTTGATGGCCATTTGGGTTGTAAGTCAAATTGGGAGGCGTGCCCGTGAGATTGCCCTTCGCCGGACCGGCGACAACGATGAAACTGAGCGAGGCGCCTTCGACGTCGGAACCCGCGAGTGTGATGGCTTTGGCGGTGTCCTCCACTGCCGAAACGGTTTGGGCGTTGGCGACAGGCGCATCATTCACCGCGGCGATGTTGATGCTAATCGTGACGACCGTCGAGTCGAGCTGGCCGTCATTAACTTTGAACGTGAAACTGTCGCTCCCATTTTGATTGAGGTTTGGCGTGTAGTTCAAATTGGGCGGGGTTCCCGTCAAAACGCCTTTGCTGGGATTGGCCACCACACTGAACGTGAGCGGAGAACCTTCGATGTCGCTTCCAGTCAGCACCACGGCTTTGGCAATGTCTTCGATCACCGCGACCGATTGCGCATTGGCGATGGGACGATCGTTCACCGCTTCGACTTGCACGAGGAAGGTGGTGGTTTGGACGAGTTCACCATCGCTGACCTCGACCGTAACCGTGCTCGAACCAAATCGATTGCTTGCCGGAGTCAGCGTGAGAATGCGCGCCGACGCAACAGCGCCAACGCGCACGGTCGGAACGGGAACAATGGCGGTGTTCGAAGAGCGGAGCGTCACAACAAGATTATCCAGAGCAGTGCGATCGTCTCCGATGGTGAACTCGACGGCATGTGAACCGGAATCTTCGAGAATGGAAAGGTCGGCAATGGGCGAGATGCTGGGCGGTTGGTTCGGCGCGCGAATGGGTGCGCTGCCATTTTGAAATGAAGTCGTCAAGGTATTCGCCAGCGCATCGACAATTTCTTTGGCAATGGGGAGATCGACAAAACTGAAGACCGCGGTCGCGCCCGCGGCCTGCGATTGACTGGCAAAATCCAGCTCGACCAATCGCCGAACGCCGGAGACGAATGATTCGCCCGCCGGGAGCGCGAGGGCGATGCCCACCCTGCCCTGCGCCACCTCGTTGGTGTTGAAGTAAACCGTCGCATTCAGCGCATCTGCTCCGGCGCGGCCGCCATTGAACGACATGAGCTGAGGATTGAATTGCACACTAAACCCGAGCGCGTTTTCATCGCCTTGCGATTGCAGCTCGACGCGAACGCTATTGGTGCGGCCGGCCTCGAGTTCGTTGAAGCCGAATTGCAGCTGTCGCGCTGCGCGCGATTCACTGAAGCAGGCCAGCCAGATTCCGCAGACCATGGCTAGCCGCCAAGCAGTGACCGCACGCGATGGTGTCATCCGTGGGGCGCCGGCAAGTTCAGTTTTCATTTGGTTTGAGTTGGCGGAGAAAGATTCGCCGCGCTGCTGCATCAGAATCATGGATTAGAGCGAACTCGAAAAAATTGGGCCGGATATCGGGATGCAAAAGGATCCACCGTCATCACACCATTTAGGAAACCTTCCGAGAGCGCCTGCCAGTGAATCAGATCGTGACTGGTTTCAATGATGAAACCACCCGACTCGGGCGAGGCGATCGTGAAGCGCAAGTGCCCCTCGCTCGGTTGCGATTCCGTCCGGCGTATGCGCAGGCTGGCCAGCGATAAGGGCAAATCGCGAAACGCCGCCGGAAGCGAAGTGGCGTGCACGCTGGCCACTTCGCATCGCACCGGCGCATTCGCCATGACGATGCGCGTCGGCAAACTCGTCGAGGCTATCACTCCAAACTCCACTTCCAACAATTGGATTCGGCCCGTTTGAAAGGCGGCCCCTGGAGGAAGCGCCAGGCCGAAACCGACCCGGCCGGTTGTCGCGCGACTGCGATTGATGTGGAGCGTCGCGCCAGGAACGTGCAGGCGAGCTGTTTCAAAACGCAGCAGCGTGGGCTCGAATTCCAGAGAAAACCCAACGGCATTTTCGTCGCCACTCGCCTCGATCTCCAGGTTCAATCGGCTGATGGCCCCGCTCACCAACCGATCCGCAACCAGCTCGATTTCACGCGGCGAGGAACTGGCCAGAAGGAATTTTGAAGCTTGATCTCCGATCGACAGTGCCGCGGCCACAGGGCCGGCCGCAGCCTCGATCGGATCCAGCCCCGCGGCATAACGGCCGGCTTGAACCCAATCGAGAATGCTCAAGGCGCCGTTCCCCAGAACCAAATTGCCGTTCTCCAATCGCGGCGCGCAATCGGCCCGCATGAATTCACCGGGACTGGCGATTTCATCCAGGCCCGTGGCGAAACGGCCAACTTGCACCCAGTCCGCAATGGTCACGCTGCCATTTGCGTTGCCATCGGGGCGGGGCGTCGTGTCGCCTTCGAACCCTTGCAACAACATCACGAGCGCGCTTTCCGAGAACAACGGCAGAACCGTTTGGTTGGTACTGGCCGCATTGCGTGCCGTCGGTTCATCGATGAACTCAATCAACGTCGATGCGCCGCCGGCATTGGAAGCAACGGCGAAATCAATCAAGACCAGCTCATTGGTGCCCTTCTCGAAGGCGCGTCCCTCGGGCAGCGTTAATTGAATTCCGATTCGGCCCGCATCGGCCTGCGCGGTATCGAGCGTCATCACCGCTTCCAAAGCACTCGAGCCAACTCGCACCGTTGGCGAAAGCAAACGCATCGGATCGTAAGCAATGCTGAATTGAAGTCCGGTTTCGTTGCCTTCACTTTCGAAATGCACCGGCAATTCCGCGCGTCCGCCCCACACCGCCGTCACTGGCAAAGCACGAACGCGCCTCGATGTCACCGTGACCGCGAATCGTGTCGAAACAATGCCGCCGTCGCTGTCCGAAACGGTGAGGATCACCTGCGCCACTCCAATGCGATCTGCCGGCGCGTTCACGATCAAGGTGCGATTCGATCCGGAGCCTGCAACCGTCAGATGACTCGGCGTCAACACGCTCGGCTCCTCGAGTTCCACGGTGAAATTGAGCATCTCGGCCGGCGTTTCAATATCACTCAGTTGAATCGCCAGCGGAGCGCTGCTTTGCCCGAGGTAAAGCGCCAGGTCAGATGGAGTGCTCACTGACGGGGGATCGTTGACCGGCGCGATCTCGACCGCGACCGTGGCCGGAGTTGATTCCAATTCGCCATCGCTCACTTTGAAAGAAAAGGCGTCCGGGCCATGAGCATTCGGGAATGCGGAATACGTCAAATTCGGTGGTGTGCCATCGAGTGTTCCTTTGGCAGGCGGGCTGACAATCGTGTAGGTCAAAGCGCTTCCTTCGACATCCGATCCGGTCAGCGAAAGGGAGACGGGCCCTCCGTCTTCTATGGCATTCAAGCTCGCAGGGGTTGCGCTCGGCGCGTCATTCACGGCCGACACAAAAATCCGAACGGTTTGCGTCACCGTGACCGAATCATCCGCGACGGAGAGAATTATCGTTGCCTCTCCGGCAGCATGGGCAGCGGACGTGAGCGTGAGCGTGCGATTCGCCCCGGAACCGCTCAAGGTCACATTCTCCTGCGGGATAAGAACGAGATTCTGGCTCGTGGCCGAAATCGTCAAACTGTCGAGCGGCGTGTCGGAGTCGCTGACCGTAAACGGAATGGCTATAGGTCCAGAATCCTCCGCAATACTTTGATCAGGAATCGGGAGATTGGTTGGCGGTGTTTTGATGACGAGCGTGGCTGTCGGTGTGGTGTTGGTGCCGACGGCATTCCAAACAACCGCCGAATAATCGCCGGCTTGATCGGGTTGAACATTGGTCAGCGTTAAAGTGGCATTGGTGGCGCCGTCGAGGTTGAGACGTCCAAAACGCCATTGATAAAAGAGCGGTTCCATTCCTGTCGCGACAACACTGAATTGCGCGGAGTTGCCGGCGGCAACGGACTGATTGGCTGGTGGAGTTGTGAAAGTCGGCGGGTCGCCCAGATAATAATGCAACTCGACCGTCCCGCTCGCTCCGTTCACTCCATCGACGGCAATGTAATAAATGGCGCCTTTCGTCGCTGGAAAACTCACGGCGCTGTCGCGCCCATCGAGGCCGCTGTTGTTGTCGCAGGCCACCTCCTGAAGACTGTCATAAAAGCCGCTGCCGGTGCCGTTATCGACATAAACGCCGAGGACCGTGTCGAAATCACTTCCATCGGTGTCGATCTTGAGAGTGCCGTTGGCCTCGGCTTCGTAGGAGTACCATTCGGACGCCCCGCCCCCGATGTCGCAGATCAGCGGTTCACCGGCATCGGTGGTGGCGCCGTAGGTGTTGAAGATTTGCGTGCCGGTATAACCGCGGGAAGTCCCGCCGGCCGCGCGGCGCCTGGGAAGCCTGTTCTGCAAAACAATGGCGCGAGGCCGGGCCGCGCGAAAGGCCTCCGGAAATTTATTGAGCGCGAGAATGCTGCGCAGGGTAATGCCATCCTTCAAATTGATCTGCACATCGACCGGTTCCGTCCGGATGGAGCGAAGGCCGTTGAAGATTTCCACGGCATAGCGGCCGACTTGATCGCGGTTCACGTTGCCGAGATTCAAGGTGCGGCTGATTTCAGGCAGCGGTTGATCCTTGAAAGTCCAGCGCACTTGAGCTGCGGCCCCGGTGAAGTCAGCATCGAGACTCACCGGCGATCCTGGCAATGCCACCAGGCTGGCCGGACGCCGCGTAAATATCGGGAGGCGATCGAGAAGATCCGGAATAATCTCCAACTGCCAGCGCAATACAATGTTGCCCGCCGCGCCATTTAATCCGTCAATGGCAATGCTGTACACCGCGCCGGCTTCAACATTGAACGCGACCTTGCTTGTGTGAAACCCGCCGCTGTCATCGTCACTTGCGACGAGCGAAGCATTCAGCGCCGGGAGCACATTGCCGGAATAAACCGCGAGGAGCGTATCGAAATCGCTGCCCATTGTGTCGAAGGTCACAATGCCGCCAGCCGGAGCGCGCCAGGCGTACCAGACGGAACGGCCGCCTGGTTTTCCGGCGTGTTCCGGTTCGTTGCGCTCGATGGTCGCGCCCGTGTTGCTTCCCTGCCCTTCGCCCGAAACAGCGGAGGGCACCACCGGAATGACGCGCGCATCAAAGGCATCCGTGAATGGGATCGGTTCGAGCACGGCGCGTACAACAGCCGGCTCGCTCAAACGCGCTCCCGCGGCGGTGCGCACAATCACGTCGTATTGGCCGGCCTCCGCGGCTGTGAATCGTTCGATCGTGAAAGTGGCTGCGGTCGCATTGGCAATGTTCACACCGTTGCGGCGCCATTGATATTCGATCTGCCCGTCGCCCGTGGCGTTGACCGAGAGGCTCAAGGGCGTGTCGAGCGGCACAACCTGAGAGGTCGGATGCTGCAAAATGACGGGAAGAGGCAGTTCGGCGGCAGGCAATCTGACCACCACCGGCATGGCCACGAGCGCACCAACGAACCAAACAACAACTTGAACGACGACACGACGGCACATAGGCCACGCAAGTGGTCAGGCTTTGGATTAAGACTAACTGCTGTATTCGGCGCGCTTTGAACTGCAGGCGCCGAATCTGAGTGGTTTCTGCATCCTCACGTACCAAAACAACTGCGGAAACACAAGCGCGGACTGCCGAAATTTTCCTCAGGGATTCCCCCGATGCCGAACGCATCAATGCAGTACCTTTCTCTAAATTGTTCGGTCTTCAAGCTTGATGCTTCGCCGCTCGATCGGCATTCTCCGTCAGGTTTGAAGCTGTCGCTGCGACACGTTCTTTTCGCCGTCGTCGCGCTCCCCGGCTGCGTCCCATTCGCCTGTGGAGCTGAGGTTCAATCGCGCCTCCTCACCATCGAAAACATCGTCCAGATTGCCATCGGCGGAACAACCAACTGGAATCCCGCCGTCACCAATCAAACTTTGCGCGAGTTCGACCGCGTGAGAACCGGCGAACGCAGCCGCGCGACCCTTCGCCTTTCCGATCTCACACTGCTGCGCATGCAGGAATTGACGGTGCTGGAAATTCAACCGCAATCTTCCGCCGCGTCGCAACCGGAATTGAACCTGCGCGTTGGCTCGACCTACTTTTTCAGCCGGGAACGCCCGCGCGATGTGAAGTTCAAAACGCCTCTGGCTTCCGGCGCCATCCGCGGAACGGAATTTCACCTCGCCGTCGCGGCGAATGGCAGCACGGTCGTAACCCTGTTGGATGGCGAGATCGAGTTGTCGAACGACCTTGGAAAAGTGGCCTTGGCCAGCGGCGATCAAGGTATCGTCGAGCCCGGCCAGCCTCCGCGCCGCACTGCCGTGATCAGTGCCATCAACATCATTCAATGGTCGCTTTATTATCCTGCGGTCCTCGATGTCGATGCCTTGCCATGGACGGAACAAGACGTTCAACCGATTGCCGCATCGGTGGCCGCGTATCGCCGCGGAAATTTGCTGCGTGCGTTGGAGACTTACCCCGCGGAGCGCACTCCGCAAACTGCCACCGAGAAAATTTATCTTGCCGCGTTGCTGCTCTCGGTCGGCCAGGTGGACGCGGCATGGCAACACTTTCCGGCCGAACTGCAAAATGATTCGCTTGGTCTCGTCAACGCCATGAAGCGGATGATTGCCGCTATCAAGTATCAGGAGCATGGGCTGGCTGCTCCAGAAGACAACAGCGGCGGCACGGAATGGCTCGCCCATTCTTATTACCTGCAGTCGAGAGGCGAGTTGAAACCAGCGCTCGAAGCCGCCCGCCGGGCCGTGGGAAAAGCGCCAAGATTCGGTTTTGCCGTCGCGCGCCTGGCGGAACTCGAGTTCAGTTTCGGACGAATAGAGGCAGCGCAGGCGGCGTTGAATTCCGCTTTGCAACTCACGCCGGAAAATGCGCAGGCGATCAGCTTGAGTGGATTTCTGCTCGCTGCGCGCGACCGCATTGAATCCGCTAATGAAAAGTTCGAGCGCGCCATACAAATCGATCCGGCGCTGGGCAATGCCTGGCTCGGCCGCGGCTTATGCGCGATGCGGCTGGGCGATGAGGAATCGGCTCGCCGCTGGATGCATGTGGCTGCGACAGTTGAACCGCAGCGCTCGTTGTTGCGCAGTTATCTGGGTAAGGCTTTCGCCGAAACTGGCTTTGAATATGAAGCCGAACGCGAACTCCGGCTCGCCCGGCAGCTCGACCCGAATGATCCCACGCCGTGGCTGTACGAAGCGCTCCTGAAACAACGTCAAAACCGCGTCAACGAAGCCGCCAGGGATCTCGAACACTCGACTGCGCTGAATGACAATCGGCGTTTGTTCCGTTCGCGCCTGCTCTTGGATCAGGATCGGGCGGTGCGAGGCGCCAATCTGGCTTCGATTTACCACGATGCGCGGCTCGTGGATGTGAGCGTGCGTGAGGCTTCCCGAGCGGTGCACCAAGATTACGGCAATGCTTCCGCCCATCTTTTTCTGGCCAATAGTTATGCCGCATTGCGCGATCCCAAATTGCGCAATTTGCGGTACGAAACGCCCTGGTTAAGCGAGTTGCTTTTGGCTAACCTCCTGGCGCCGGTGGGAGCCGGTTCGCTCGCGCAATCCCTCTCGCAGGAAGAATATTCGAAACTGTTCGAACAAAATGGTCTCGGACTTTTTTCTTCGAGTGAATATTTCAGCCGCGGCCGCTGGCGTCAGGAGACGGCGCAGTTCGGCATTTTGCCAAACACCAGTTATAGCCTGGACGCTTTTTACGATTGGGATCCGGGGCAACGGCCCAATGATGACTCGGAAATTCTCTCGCTTTACACCAAGGTGAAACAGCAGCTCAACCGCCAGGACAGTTTGTTCCTGCAGATCGAGCGGCACGAATACACTTTCGGGGATGTGCGCCAGATTTTTGATCCCGCCGATCCACGGCAATACTCGGCCAGCTTGCGCGTGCAGGAACTGCAGGAGCCAAACCTTTACCTGGGCTGGCATCGCGAATGGCAACCGGGATTGCACACTCTCTTTCTTGCTGGACGGCTTCATGATCAGCTCGCCATCCGCGACACCAATGCCACCACTCGGACTCTGAATTTTCGCAACAACCGGCTGCGCGTCGAAGATATTGCGCGATTCGATTGGGATTACGAAACGGAACTCGAAGCCTGGTCAAGTGAACTGCAACAAATCTGGGATGGCGAAACCGTCAGCTTGATCGGCGGGCTGCGCTATCAAATCGGCGAGTCCGATACCCGCTCGGATCTGAATCGCCCGCGCGGTCTCGCGCCGCCCTATTTTTCCGATCCGCCCGCCTTGCAACAAAACCGGACCGATCTGGAACGACTGAATTTTTACGCCTACGGATTTTGGGACATTCTCGATTCGGTTCAGCTTTTGGGCGGGGTGAGTTATGACACACTCACCTATCCCAAGAACATCGATGTGCCGCCGATCACCAGCGGCGAACAGGACGAAGAACAAATCTCACCGAAAGTGGGCATGGTTTGGACGCCATTCGATCGGACCACTTTGCGCGCGGTTTACACGCGGTCGCTTGGCGGCGTGTTCTACGATCAGAGCGTGCGGCTCGAACCGGCGCATTTGGCCGGATTTGTGCAAGCATTCCGCAGTCTCATTCCGGAATCGGTCGTGGGCCTGGTCCCAGGTTCGAAATTCGAGACGGCGGGCATCGCTCTCGATCAACAGCTTTTCGGTCGCACTTACGTAGGCGCTGCCGCGGAGATCCTTTTTTCTGAATCGGAAAGAATCACCGGCGCCTTCGAGCTCAGAGGTCTGCGCGCGCAACCGGGGAGCACTCGAGAACAGCTCGATTATACGGAACGCAATCTCACCGCTTATATAAATCATTTGCTTGCCGACGAATGGTCGATTGGCGCCACTTATCGGCTGAGTCAATCCGAGTTGAGCGATCGGTTTGTCGAGGTTTCGCCCGCGGTGAGGGCCGATTTGCATGCTGAAGTGGAAGCGGTTCTTCATCATCTGAATGCCTTCGTGCTGTTCCAGCATGCGAGCGGCTTTTTTGCTTCCGCCGAAGCGCACTGGTATCGGCAAAGCAATCGAGGGTACGCGCCGCCCCGCGAGCGTGAAGATTTTTGGCACTGGGACGCCACGCTGGGCTATCGGTTTTCCAAGCGCCGCGCGGAAATTCAACTCGCCCTGCTCAATGTGGGGGATCAGGATTATCGGTTGAATCCGTTGACCGTTTATCTGGATCGTCCCCGGGAACGCACCTTGGCGGCTCGGTTCAAATTTCAATTTTGAAAAAGCTGTTGCAGATCCTGATCGGTTTTTTGCGCGTCCAATGCGTGCGGCATTGGCTCGCCTGCACGCTCGGCGCGGTGCTCACCTTCTGCGTCGGTTACGCGCTCTGGAATGTTGAAATCGCCAATTTCAACCTGGGACGGCCGCTCGTGCATGCCAGCTATGACCTGCTCTTCCGCTATCGCCAGCCCGTTCCGCAACCGGATGGGGTGCTCGTCTTTCTCGACGAATTCTCACGCCAGGAATTGAAGCAGCCAGCAGATGCGCCCTGGGATCGCAAGATTCACGCGGCCCTGCTCGATCGCCTCACTCGCGAAGGCGCCCGGCTCGTGGTGTTCGATATCCTCTTCTCGGAACCGGGCGATCCCGACGCCGATGCAGCTTTGGTGGACGCGATCGCCCGCAATGGAAAGGTGATTCTGGCGACGGAATGGAATGCGCAGGAACATGGCGCCACCGTCGGCGGTTCGTGGGTGCCACCTTACGCCCCCTTTGCACGCGCCGCGCTGGGAGTCGGCAGCGTCATGATGCGCCTCGAAGAAAGCCGCGAGGTGCGCCGCCATTTTCATGGGTCGGAGCCGATTGATCCCGCCAGCCTTTCGTGGCTCGCCGCCAGCCATACGGGAGCCGTAGTGACGAGCAATCCCGAGAAACGGTTCGAGGAATTCTGGTTCAATTTCTATGGCCCGCCGGGAACCGTTTTTCAGCCGGTGAGTTATTCGCGCGCCATTGCCACCAATGATCTTCCTCGAATGTTTTTCCGCGGCAAATATGTGTTCGTGGGCGCAAAACAAAGTTCGGGATTCTCCGGCACCGGCCTCGACGAATTCAAATCACCCTATCCAGGCGGCGGCGATCTCCGGCGCCTTTATTATCCTGGCGTGGAACTGCACGCCACCGCCTTCCTGAATCTCGTCCGAGGCGACTGGTTGCGGCGGTTGCCGCCCACGGGAGAATTCCTCCTCCTCAGTTCCTTCGGACTCATCTTTGGCTATCTCCTGACCGCGGCGCGCATCCCTTGGGCCATCGGTTTCGCGGCCGCCACTCTTGCCGCCGTTTTTGGAATGTCGCTGTTCCTGTTTCGGGAGACGCAACTTTGGTTCGCCTGGTTGATCCTCTGCTGCCAAACCACCACCGCGCTCGTCTGGTCCGTCGGTTTCAATTCCATCCAGTTGTACGTGCAGAAACAATTGCTGCATCATTCCCTCTCGCTCCATCTTTCACCCGGACGCGTCCGGCAATTGTTGAATCGCCCCGATCTCCTGCGGCCCAGCGCCGAAAAGCAACTCATCACCATTTGCTTCACCGACATCGAGAACTTCACCACCATTTCGGAGCAGATGGATTCGGACGAACTGGCCCAAATGATGAACAGCTACTTCGAAACGGCCGTTTCCAAATGCATCCATCCCACCGACGGCACCGTGGTCAAGTTCATCGGTGACGCCATTTTCGCGCTCTGGAATGCGCCTTTGCCACAGCCGGATCATCCGCGTCGGGCTTGTCAAATGGCGCTGCTCTTTGCGCGGCACGCGTTGAGATTTCATGCCGACCGCAAACCGCTCTTCCTCAACACCCGCGTCGGCATCCACACCGGACTGGCCAATGTCGGCAATTTCGGCAGCGTCGATCGCATTGATTACACGGCCATCGGGGAGAACGTGAACCTGGCCTCGCGGTTGGAGGGGCTGAATAAATATTTGAAAACGAATATTCTTCTCAGTGAAGACACCCGCCAGGGAGTGGGCGAAGAATTTGTGATGCGGCGCGTCGGCCGTTTCCGTTTCAAAGGTTTTGCCAAAGCGGTCACAATTTATGAATTACTCGGCGATGCCCGAAGCAATGCGGCGTCACCGTGGATCGAGCTGTTCCACTGCGGGGTGGCCGCATTCGCGAGGTCGGATTTCGATGCAGCCGAGGCGCAGTTCGAGCGG
>JBFMDG010000048.1:0-18730 GCA_040754135.1 Verrucomicrobiota bacterium | reverse complement strand
TGGCGCAAGTCGTTTTTCCTTCGTCATGCCTCGTTCTGAAGACAGTGTGCTCAATTGCGGGAGTCGGACCCTCGATGTAGCAATTCCAACACGCTGCGGAAACCCGCTGCCGCCATGGAAACGGCCCATGGATATCGCGGTGTTGCTGCTGAGCATGCCGATATTGCTTCCGCTCTGCGCGGGCATCAGCATGTTGATCAAGGCAGCTTCGCCTGGCCCGATACTTTTTACGCAAACGCGTGTTGGTCTGGGAGGACGTCCCTTTCGTTGTTTCAAGTTTCGAACGATGCATGCCGGCGTCACCACCGGCACACACGAGGCCTATTTGGCAGAACTGATCCGGCGCGGCGGCGTAATGCGAAAACTCGATGACTCGGGCGATGGGCGTTTGATTTTTGGAGGACGTCTGCTGCGGGCCAGCGGACTCGATGAATTGCCCCAACTCATCAATGTGCTGCAAGGCGAAATGAGTATTGTCGGACCCCGGCCATGCACGCTGAATGAGTTCGAGCTTTACGAGGAGCGTCAAAAGCGGCGCTTTCAAGCCCTCCCGGGTCTCACGGGGTTGTGGCAGGTCAGCGGCAAGAACAAAACGACGTTCGAACAAATGATCGCCTTGGATTTACAGTACGTCCGCGACAAATCCTGCTGGCTCGACGCCGTCATCATGGTCAAAACCGTCAAAGTGCTCCTCGAGCAAGTGTTCGATCTCCTCCACAAACGCAAAAATTCCGAATGGTAAAATCTAACCTCTGGAGTGTTTCCATGAAAAAAAGTCACATCAATGTCGGCGTCGTGGGCTGCGGTTATTGGGGCCCCAACTTGATTCGAAATTTTCGCGCCTTGACCGATTGCCATCTTCGCGTGATGTGCGACGCGGATGTTTTGCGCCTGAACCATCTCAAGCAAGGATATCCGGAGGTGCATGCCGAAACGAATTTCCAGCAGTTTCTGAATGAACACCATTTGGATGCCGTCGCCATTGCCACACCGGTTCGCTTTCACTACGAAATGGCCAAGGCCAGTTTGCTGGCGGGGAAGCATACGTTTATTGAAAAACCAATGGCCGCTTCGTCAGCACAATGCGCGGAATTGATCGACCTTGCCGCGAAAAAGAAACTGATTTTGATGGTCGGCCACACCTTTCTGTACTCGACGTCGGTGCGGCGCATCCGAGAAATTGTGCAGGCCGGAGACATCGGAGACATCCAATACATCAGCGCGCGCCGGCTGAATCTTGGGTTGTACCAAAAAGACATCAATGTCGCCTGGGACCTCGCCCCTCATGATATTTCCATTGTTCTCTATGTCATGGGAGACAATCCGCTCTCCGTGAATTGCCGCGGCAATTGTCACGTCACCCAAGGCATCGAGGATGTCATCAACATGTCTCTGAATTTTCCGCACGACCGCATTGCTACCATCCACAACAGCTGGCTCGATCCCAGAAAAGTCAGGGAAATGACCATTGTGGGCACAAAGCGCATGATCGTTTACGACGACGTGGCGCCCCTGGAAAAAATTAAAATTTACGACGCGCGCGTCGAGCACCCGCCGCACTACAACTCATTTGCGGAGTTTCACTATTCGTACCATTACGGAGATATCTACGTGCCCTATGTGAAACAGGAAGAGCCGCTCAAAACCGAGTGCCAGCATTTTCTCGATTGCATCCGCAGCGGAACGCCGCCGCTGACGGATGGCAGAAGAGGTCTGGAACTCGTGCGCATTCTCGAAGCCTCTTCCGCTTCGTTGAAGCAGAATGGCGCGCCTGTTTTTCTGAATGTGGAAGAAAGCAGCGGCAATGGCGCCAATGGCTGGACGCAGAATCATGCCAGCCTTGCGGAGGCGCGAAAACGAAAGAACGGCCTGGCCCTCCGTAATCAAGTCGAGGTTTGAACGAATCGATTCGATCCGAACCGCCATAAAAATGGACGGCTCGAAACGCAGTATCTCATGAATCTCTCACGCGAAACACTCTCGTTGGTCCGTTCGGATGTGAAGCTCGGGCGCAATGTTCGAATTTACGGATTCACAAATCTTTACGGCTGTGAAATTGGCGATGATGTAAAAATCGGCACGTTTGTGGAAATTCAGCGCGGCGTCAAAATCGGCAACCGCTGCAAGATCTCCAGTCACTCGTTCATTTGCGAGGGCGTCACCCTCGAGGACGAAGTGTTCATCGGACACAACGTCACTTTTATTAATGATTTGTATCCTCGAGCCGCCACCGAGGACGGAACATTGAAAACCGACGCCGATTGGGAATGTTTGCCGACCCGCGTTGGGCGCGGTGCCTCGATCGGTTCGAGCGCGACCATTTTGTGCGGAATTACGATTGGCGAAGGGGCTCTGATAGGGGCGGGCAGCGTCGTCACTCGAGATGTTCCACCGCACAGCGTCGTTTGCGGCAACCCGGCGCGCGTTCGTCGATACCTTCCCCAGCCTGGAACTGTCGCCCGATAGGCGGCGCGGTTCAGCTCACATTCCGTCGCCGCAGGATCCCAGGCAGTTTTCAGACAGGCTCTACTAACCACTCCAACGTTTGATTCAAGGAACTCCTATGATCGTACCCTTTGTAAATTTGAAAGCGCAATATCAGGAAATCGGCCCCGAGCTTCGATTCGCCATGAATGAAGTCCTGGAAAGCACTGCGTTTGCCGGTGGGCCATACGTGGCCGGCTTTGAAGAAGAGTTTGCCCGCTTTTGCGGCTGTCAATATGCCATCGGCGTGGGCAGCGGCACGGAAGCGCTCTGGCTCACGTTGCTGGGGCTTGGGATTGGGCCGGGCGATGAAGTCATCACCGTGCCGAACACATTCATTGCCACCGCGGAAGCGATCACCTATGCAGGGGCAAAGCCGGTTTTCGTGGACGTTGAAGAAACCTCGTACAACATGAATCCGGATCTGCTCGAACGCGCCATCACCGGGCGGACCAAAGCCATTCTTCCGGTGCATCTGTATGGGCAGTCGGCTGACATGGACCCGATTTATGAGGTGGCGAACCGGTTTGGACTCGATGTCATCGAAGATGCCTGTCAGGCGCACGGCGCTGAGTATAAAAGTCGCAAGGCAGGTTCATTGGGCATCGCGGGATGCTTCAGTTTTTATCCTGGCAAAAATCTTGGAGCGTATGGCGAAGCCGGGGCGGTGACCACAAACAGTGACGGTTTGCGCCGGCGGATCGCAACGTTGCGCGACCACGGCCAATCACGAAAATACGTGCACGAACTGGTGGGCTGGAACTGCCGCATGGATGGAATTCAGGGCGCGGTGCTGCGCGTGAAATTGAAATATCTCGCTCAAGCAAACGAAGCTCGAAGGAAGCACGCGGCGCTTTACCGCGAGTTGTTGAAGGATTTGCCCGGCGTGCTCCTTCCCAGGGAAATGCCTTACGCGCGTCATGTTTATCATCTGTTCGTTGTGCGCGTGAAAAATCGCGATGAAGTATTGCAAGCGCTTGCCCGCAGAGGGATCTCCTGCGGAATTCATTATCCAATTCCGCTGCACCTCCAGGAAGCCTACGACTCGATGGCGCTTGGGTCGGGCAGCTTTCCGGTTGCCGAGAGTTGCGCGCGCGAAATTCTTTCCCTGCCGATGTTCCCGGAATTGTCCGGGGAACAAATTCATCATGTTGCTTCGGAATTGAAAGCAGCCGTGGCCAGCGCCAAATCCGAGTTGGCCGGCGCCGCGGCTTGATTTCGCGGATTGCGTTTTCGCTTTCATTTCGAATCGAGGGACTCGTGCTGGAACCTCAGATCATCGATGCACCGTTTGCGCCCTTGCCGGCAAGCCATTCCGAAATGGAGGCAGAGAGCGGCAACGGCATTCCGTCCTTGGGATCATGGAGACTGCTGAATCCATTCGACGGACGCTGGGATGTTTTAGCGGTTCATGCAAAGGACGCCGGCTTTTTTCACAGCTCCGCCTGGGCAAAAGTGCTTTGCCATTCCTACGGATTGAAACCGCTCTACTTCGCTCATTCGAACTCCAGTTCAATCTCGTTGGCGCCCATCATGGAGTCGCGCACGTGGCTCGGGCAAATGCGGGCAATCTCTCTGCCATTCACAGATTTTTGCGGAAGAATTGAAGATACGGTCCTCGAAAGCTGGTTCACGCTGCTGCATTCGCAAGCGGCGAATCGATCGTGGAAATACTGGGAATACCGCGGGGATCTCGGAGGCATCGAATCGTCGGTCGCTTATTACCAACACCGCCTCGATTTGCAGAGGCCGTGCGCCAAGATCTTCGGCGGCTTTCATAGCTCGGTCCGGCGCAGTATTCGCAAAGCGGAAAAATCCGGAGTGCGCATCGAGCTTTCAACGAGCGAGCGAAGCATGCAGGAATTTTATCGACTGCATTGCCAGACACGCAAAAGACATGGCATCCCGCCTCAGCCCTATTTCTTTTTTCAGAACATTCAAAAGTATGTGCTGGCTCAAAATCTGGGGGGCATTGTCCTGGCTCGAAAAAATGACAAATGTTTGGCCGCAGCTGTCTTTTTGCGCTGGGGCAAACAGGTCGTTTTCAAGTTCGGCGCTTCGGATGCCGGCGCGCAAGAGGCGAGGCCAAATCATGCCGTTTTTTGGGCGGCGATTCAGCATTGGGCATCTGCGAAATGCGAGGAACTTCATTTGGGCCGCACTTCGCTGACCGCCGATGGACTGCGCCGCTTTAAACTCGGCTGGGGAACGATCGAATCGCCGTTGAATTATTACCGCTACCGCTTTTCTGATCGACGATTCGTTCCCGTTGCTGATCACGGCGCTCATTGGAGCACGCGCGTGTTGCGAAGACTGCCCGAGGGGATTTTGCGGGGACTCGGCCGATTGCTTTACGCAAGGCTTTCCTGAATTTCCTGAACCGAACCGCTTTATGAAAGATCACCGCGGTAACAAATCCATTTCCATCCATGACGTGCTCTTCGTCCTCTTCCGGCACAAATGGAAGATCATCATTTGTTCAGCGCTCGGACTCATCGCCGCGGGCGTCGTCCTTGCAGTCAAACGGCCGCTTTACGTCGTCAAAGCCAAGTTGCTCGTGCGCTACGTTCTCGATACTCGCACCATCAATCCCGCTACGGCCGATCGTGAAATCCGCAGTCCCGACGAACGCGGCATGAACATCATCAACTCTGAACTCGAAATTCTCACCAGCTTCGATCTGGTAACGGAAACCGTGAGCGTGATTGGGGCCGACCGGATTTTGGCGAGTTATGGCGGAGGGACCAACGCGACGCAGGCGGCGGGCGTGATTCTCAAAAATCTCCAAGCGGAAGTTCCCCGCCGCAGCGATGTGATTCATTTGAGCTTGCAGCATCCCGATCCCGACATTGCGCAATCGGTGTTGCGTTTGCTCATCCTTCGTTACCTGGAAAAGCATGTCGAAATTCATCGTGCCGCCGGCACTTTCGATTTTTTGCAGCAACAAACCGATCAGTTGAGATCGCGCTTGATGCAAACGGAGGAGGAGCTGCGCAAAGTGAAAAATCAAGCCGGCGTGATTTCGCTTGCCGAAACAAAAGCGGAACTGGCCGAGCGCTTGAATACGTTGCGCAAACAGGTGTTTGCCGCGGAAGCGGAACGGGCCGAAAAACAGGCGCAGCTCGCCGAGCTTGAAAAACTGCCTCAGCCTGCGGTCATTTCCCTTTCTGAAACAGGTGCCGGCTCGCCACCGATGGATTCGGACGAGGAACAATTCACAAAGCGCAAAACTGAATTACGCGCCCGCGAAAGGCATTTGTTGAATCAGTTCACGGAGCAGAGCGCGCCCGTGCAGTTGATCCGAAAGCAAATCCAGGAACTCGAGAAAGCGCATGAAGTTCTCCTGGCCGCGAAATCCAAATCCAACCAGGCAGCCCCGGCGCAAACCAATGCCGCCGATGTCAGCACGAATTTGGTCGCCGCTCCGGCGTTGATCGCGGAGCGCAATCGCCTCGTTTCTCTCGAAGCGAAAATCCGGACCTTGAACGAGCAACTCGAAAAGACGCGGCTCGAAGCCGAGAAGGTGGACTCTTTCGAAAATGCCATCCTGCAATTGCAACGGAAAAAGGATTTGGAAGATGCGCAATATCGGTACTTTTCCGCCAGCCTCGAACAGGCGCGCATCGATCACGCCGTGGATTCGGAGAAAATCTCGAATATCGCCATTGTTCAGGCGCCGACGGTGGCGGGGCGGAATGTGCTCGAACATAACAAACTGCTGGCCACGATCCTGGCGGCGGGCGTGGGTTTAGGCCTGATGCTGGCGTTGTTAAGCGAGTTCGTGCTCGATCAAAGTGTCAAACGCCCCGCCGACGTTGAACTCAAACTGCAGCATCCGTTAGTCGTGGCCATTCCCGACCTGCAAAAACCTGCGCGCCGCAACCATAAAAATGGAAAAGCCTCCAAAGATCTGGAGGTGAATTTCGGCCAGGTGGATCGGCCCTGGGATGATCAGGATCCGTTGCGGCCGTTTTACGAAGCATTGCGCGATCGCGTCGTGATGTCCTTCGGCGGGAGCAATCATCGCCCCAAACTCGTCGGGGTCACGAGCTGCCATTCGGGCGCCGGGGTCAGCCGCCTCGCGGGAGGATTGGCCGCGGCCCTCTCGAGAGACGTCGAGCCAAGTGTGTTGCTCATCCAAATGACCCAGTCGGAAGTCGGGGTCACCGGTTTTCTCAAGGGAACGCCAATCCTCGATTTCAACCAAACCGAAGACGAACTTGCATCGGATCATTTTTTGGTCCGGAGCAATTTGCACCAGCTCGCGCGCCGCAATGGAAATGGAAATGGACATGTCAGCCTCGCCCAATCCTTTACCGAGCTCATTCCCAAGCTCAAGGTCAGCGATTACGATTTCATCGTTTTCGACATGCCACCCCTGCATCAGACCAGCATGAGTCTGCGTCTCGCGGGGCTGATGGATAAAATCGTATTAGTGCTCGAATCCGAGGCGACCGATCGAACGATCGCGAGTCATGCGGGGGCGATATTGCAGGAAGCGAATGTGGACACGATGGTCGTCCTCAACAAATTTCGGAACTACCTTCCGGAACGCATGCGCGCCTAGCTCGCCTGCCCACAGTCCAGATGCGGCCCGCGAAATGGCATGCGCCGGCCCGATTCTTGCAAATTCTGCTGTCAATCCATTGCTTTGTCAGCTCGTGAGCTTTTTCCGGAATCAGGTTTATTACGCGATCAAACCGCTGCTCCCGTGGAAGCTGCGGACGGCCTTGCGCGGGTGGCATGCCCGCCGTATTTCCAAAATGGCCGGTCCGGTATGGCCAATCAAGGAAATGGCCGGGCGCCCGCCCGATGGCTGGAATGGCTGGCCGGATGGGAAAAAATTTGCGCTGGTGCTGACGCATGATGTCGAGGGCCCGCGCGGTTTGGAGCGCGTGCCGTTCCTCGCGGAATTGGAAATGCAGCTCGGCTTTCGTTCCTGTTTCAATTTCATCCCCGAGGGTGACTACGCCGTGCCCGACGACTTGCGCGAATGGCTCGCCCAAAATCAATTCGAAGTCGGCGTTCATGATTTGCATCATGATGGACGGCTTTACAGTTCCAAATCGGCTTTTCGCAACAATGCCCGGCGCATCAACCGTTATCTCAAGCAATGGAACGCTGTCGGGTTTCGTTCCGGTTTCATGCTGCATAACCTGGATTGGCTGCATCACCTCGAAATCGCCTACGATTCCTCGACGTTTGATACCGATCCGTTCGAGCCCCAACCCGATGACGTGAACACCGCATTTCCGTTTTGGGTGGGACGGTCCGAGGGCGGTTATGTCGAACTGCCTTACACCTTGCCGCAGGATTTCACGCTGTTCGTTTTGTTGCGTGAGCGGGACATTGCCGTCTGGCTCCGGAAATTGGATTGGATCGTCAGGCATGGTGCCATGGCGCTGCTCAACACGCATCCCGACTACATGACCTTTGATCGCGGGGCGCCTGGCGAAACCGGTTATCCCGCTTCCTTCTACGGGCGTTTTCTCGAGTATTTGCGGGAGCGCCATAGCCACGAATTCTGGCATGCCTTGCCTCGAGAAATCGCGGTGCATGCGCGCCCGGGTTTACTCTCTCAACCTTGCTCGAAATAATTATGGCGCTCTGGGAAACAGAATGGGGCCAAGGACATTTTGCCGAAATTCCCGCCGCATCCATTCCCGCCCGGTGGTTTGGGCAAACGGAATCGATCGCGCAGGTTTATCTCGCCTTTTGGTCTGAGCACTGTCTCGAATGCGCTTATCCAACCTGCTACAAAACCTGCCCGCTGTTTCAGGCCAGGCCTGACGGAAATTGCGCCCGCTTTGCCTATGGGATTCGGCACGGCCAAATTCCAGGACGGAGAGGCCTCGCATACGACCTGCAATTCAAACGCTGGGGCAAACTTGAAACGCAACTGAACACCGGCAGCTTCGGCGCCTCCGCTGCAAGTCACTTCCGCCGCATCGATCGCATGCTCCTTTGCCTTGTCAATCCAGCCGCTCGATTTCTCGGCCTTTTCGCCAGCGACCGCTTTTTGAATCGCAAATACAACCGCGCCCGGGAAATTGCGCTGCAGTTGCTCAGCGACCGCAATGCGCCGGAGTTCGATGAATTCGTGCTCGAAGCCATTAACCCTTCGGAGAACGCCTTTCGTTTGATGATCGAGGCATCGCAAGGCAAGAAACTTTTCCGCACCGCAGTTACCATGGCCTCCGGATACAATCTCCACCGCATCCCGTGCCGTCAGATGGGCTTAAACCTGTCCTGCCGGGATGGGAGAGTGGACTTGTATCCGGAGAACGATCGGGAGGCGCGCCTCGTTTTTACTTTTCTCGATTTCGTCAAGTATGCGCGGACCGCGATTTCGGAACAGCCTGCGCCCCGAGTGAAATGCCTGGTCTGGGATTTGGACAACACGCTTTGGGACGGGGTTTTGGTTGAGAACGGGCCCGAGGGAATCCGATTGAAAACGGAGGTGCTGCAAACGATCCGCGCGTTGGATGAACGCGGGATCTTGCACAGCATTGCGAGCAAGAATGATCATGCCCACGCCTGGGAAGCGCTCGGCAAATTTGGGCTTCAGGAATATTTCCTTTATCCCGCCATTCATTGGGGACCCAAAAGTGAAAGTTTGAACCGGATCGCGGAAGCCCTGAACATTCATCTCAACACCTTCGCCTTCGTGGATGATTCGGAAATCGAACGCTCGGAAGTGGCCACGCGGCATCCCTGCGTCCGCACCTACGATGCGGCGCGCGCCGGTGAACTTTCGCGGTTGCCCGAATTCGAAGGCGCTATCACCGCGGAGAGCAAACGCCGACGGCTTTCCTATCTCACCGAAACGCGGCGTCAACAGGAGGCGCGCATTTTCACGGGAAACCCCGATGAATTTCTTCGTCATTGTGAATTGCAGATCGAAATCTTTCCGCCGCGTACAGACAGCGAGATCGATCGTTGCCTCGAACTGCTGCAAAGAACGAATCAGTTGAATCTCTCGACGCGCCGATATGCCCGCGAGGAGTTTTGTTCGCTCTTGCGTAAGCGCGAGGTGCTGGCGTTGGCCATTCGCGCGCGCGATAAATTCGGCGATTACGGCGTGATCGGCGTCGCCACTCTGGTTTTGCAGGAGGAGGCGTCGCTGTTGGATTTTGTCTTGTCCTGCCGCGTCGCCAAAAAGCGCGTCGAGAACGCCTGGTTCGCGTGGCTGCTCCAAAACCTGCAAAGATGGGGCTACTTGAATCTTGCGGCCACGTTCCAACCCACCGATCGCAATGCGGCATTGCTGGAAGGTCTCGAACAGATCGGCTTCGCGCGCACTGCGCAGGAATCGCGTCAGATTCAACTGAGCCGTTCCTGCCTCGAGCCGGTTCCATTTGCGGATGTCGTAACTGTTCGCCAGCGAGATCTCGGCCTCGTGTCCGGACCCGGGCCATTGACCGCAGCCAAATTATGATCGGCCTTGGCGCCATCATTGGAACGGGTCTGCACACGCCGGCGCGCGTGCAGGAATGGCATGATCGAATGACGCGGGCCTTATCTGCGCCGGATCGAAATGCTTCTTTGCTCGCCAGCACTCCGGGCGGACTTGTTTGGGCGGTGCGCAGCACCGACGGTTGTCCCGCTCCTTTCCAGGCGCGGGTTTACGAGGACGGCATGGTCATTGGTCTTTATGGAACGATTCACGCGCCTGACGCGCGTCCGCGGTCGGCCCTGGATCAGATTCGATCCTGCTATCTGAAAGATGGACCCGCGGGCTTTGCGCAATTGAATGGCTCCTTTGGCTTTGTTCTGTTCGATGCCACCGCGACAAAACACTTTGTCGTCGCAGACCGGTTTGCTTCGAGGCCGATGCTTTATTTGCAAAAGGATGATTTGGTTTTTGTGAGTCCGGTTCAAAAAGCCTTTTTGGATTTGAACGAAGCCGATTCGAAACTCGACCTGAAATCAGCGGCGGCCATGCTCGGCTGTTCCCATTTGCACACCGATCACACCTGGATTTCTAACGCCAAACTTTTGCGGGGTGGCACCGCTCTCTGTGTCGAGGGCAATCGCGTCGAGCCGATCCGTTATTGGAATTACACGATCGAGCCCGTCGAGGAGCAGGGCGAAACCTGGCACGTTCAGATGTTATCGGAACTGCTCGTGCAATCCGTGGCCCGCCGCCTCCACGGCGAATCCCGCCCGCTCCTGCTTCTGAGCGGAGGCATGGATTCACGAGCCATTCTGGCGGCTTGCCTGAAACTGGGCGCTCGAGTCGATCTCTGCGCCTATTTTCGCCGCGAACAAGCCGCCTCGGATGTCGAAGTCGCCTCTCACCTCGCAAAAACGGTCGGGTGGCCGCTGCGCATTTTGCGCTACGACTCGGCCGACTTGATGTCGTGCATCAAAGCGACGACGCCCTTTAGCGATGGCATGCGCGGCCCGATTTACGAGTACGAAGCCTTGAAGCAGTTGCGCGGCGAATACAGCTGCGTTCTGCTCGGTGATCATGCTATGGGCTCTTCCGGTCACGCCCTGGTGGATGAGGAGGATATCCTGGCGCGCAGCGGCATTTTTTGGATGAGCCGTGCTCCGATATGGCGTCAACTCCTGACCCGTGAAGGCTGGGAACTTTTCGCCGAAGCCGACAGCCAAATGTTTTCTGAATTGATTGCGGAGACCCAATTTACCGACGCGCATGATCGCAAAGATTTTTTCCGGGCTGTCGAACGCCTTGGCCGCAATCTGTTGCCGGGAAGGATGTATCTCAACGCACAAGTCGCGGACGTCCGCCAACCATGGCTCGACAATGAGATTCTCGATTTTATGGCGGCTGTTCCGCGCCATTACCGCCTCAACAAATCGTTATTGAAAAAAACGGCGATGGCACTGGCGCCGTCACTTTTCAAAGTTCCGCTGGCCCTCAATTGCGGCGATTACACAGAACTCGCCAGCTACCGCCTCGCGTTGAATTTTAATCCTCGCCTCATCGAGCAGGCCTGTCTCGAAGGCCACGCGCCGATCGACGCACTGCTCAACCGTGACGCATGCGTGCAGTATCTGCAATCGCCCAGACCGAGATGGAGCGAGTCCGCCGCCGATTGGGTTCGCAATTCCAATTGCACCGCCCTGCGCCGCGCCGGAAAACGACTGCTTTCACGCCTGAAAAAATCGTCGGCCAGCCTGGCCACATCTTTGGAGCGACGCGATGGGCTTTCGCCGCGGCGACTGCTCGAAAATCTGGCTTTGACGCGATGGATGACGGGCGAGCGCCTGCAATTGCATCTGTGAACCATTCCACCTCCCCAAATCCCATGCTCGATCGCGTTGGCATCGCACGGCTCGGCCGCAATACGAGTCTCGAGGGCACGAGCACTCAGCTCGTGCACGCGCCCGAGATGCGAGCCACGCGTGGACGCGCCGATGCCGCGGAGCGCGTCGAGAGTTTGGATGCCTTGCGCGCGCTCGCCGTCCTGGCGGTGGTGCAAATTCACGTTGCCGAAACGGTGCTGTTCGCCCAAAGCGCAACGGAACCCGGTGCTTGGTTTTCCGCCCACGTTTACGATTCGTTTTCGCGTTGGTGCGTCCCGGTTTTCGTCATGATCAGCGGCTATTTTTTGCTCTCGCCCAGGCAGGAGGAATCGGCAGGGCAGTTTTATCGACGGCGCCTCGCCAAAATCGGTTGGCCGCTCCTCTTTTGGGCGACGCTTTTCTCGGCCTTGGCTCTGCCACCTGATGCGCGAAATTTGGAACATCTCGTGACGAAAATCCTTTCCGGCCGGCCATGGTATCATCTCTGGTATCTCTACATGTATTTGGGACTCGTCCTCTTTGTCCCAGCGTTACGAAGCCTGCTCGCCCGCTGCTCGACGGCGCAGATTTGGGCGGTGGCTGGAACGCTTTTATTCGGGACGACGGGAATCTGTTTTGCCGGCAGCTTCGGTTGGATTGAATACGACATCTGTGCGTTGTCTGAAACGCCGTTTCCGTTCTGGTTTGTCGGGTATTTGGGATATTTCGTTACCGGCGCTGCTTTGCGTCGCACCCAGCTTCCCAAGGCGCCCAAGAGAATCGCGCTCCTTGTTTTTCTTGGAACCGGAGCGTTGACCGTTGTGGGCACAGACGCGTTGCTCCGCCATACGACGAATGGAGGAGGATATTATTTTTATCATTACTTGAGCCCCACTGCACTCGCGATGGCCCTGGCGCTGTTTCTGATAATGCGGCGAGGCATTGAGTTTTTTCCGGGCAAAATCGTGCAGCAGATGGCGCAGGCTTCGCTCGGCATTTACATCGTGCATCCGCTTTTCATCAGCGCTTTTGAACGTCTCGGCCTGAACGCGTCCATCCTGCATCCCGTTGTGGCCATCCCCATGCTGTCGGGCTTGGTCGCCGCGATTTCTTGGGCTGCGGTTGCTTTGATGTCCCGCATACCCTGCCTGCGAAGGGTGGTGTGAGGAATGATTGGGCAATCGTTTCGCATGGAAAGGAAACAGTTTTATCACTCGCCTCATCCACAGCATCGGCTGGGTTCTTTCCGCATCCTTGATTGGCAAGTTTGTCGGGATGCTGCAAACCATCTGGCTCGCCAGAATTCTTGATCCTGAGGATTATGGCCGCTGGGTCACTTTAGGATTAATGGCATCTTACGCCCCGATCCTTTGTCTTGGAACAATGGAGGCCTTGCTCAAGAACGTGCCGTATTACAATGGCAAAAACGATACTTCAACACGCCTGGAACATGAAAGCGCCGTATGGTGCTCAGTGCTCTGTGGCGCTGGGCTTTTCTTCTTCGCACTTCTCGCGGGGTTGCCCTTCATCATGTCCAGCAGCTTTGCTCAGTTTACTCACGCCATCCTCTGGGTCGGAGCCGGCACGTTTGTTAGTTTATTGGGAGACTTCTTTTATCATCGGGCTGCCGCTCATGAACGGTTTCGATTGTTCGGCTTAATCGATACTGTCCGCGCGGTTTCCTTTTTCGCGCTCATAATCCCGCTTGCCTGGTGGTGGGGGTTGGCTGGCGCGGCCCTGGCGTTTCTTGTGCATCATGTCGTTCGCCTGGTTCTGGGCGCTTATTGGAATTTCTCTCAAATCGGCCCGGTGCGCTGGCAATGGAATCGGCGCGCGTTGCTCGAAGCGATCACGGTCGGTTTTCCCATCACGCTGGTTTGGTGGGCGTTTACGCTCCAAATGACAATCGATCGCGTGATTTCGGGAACGATGCTTGGGGCCGAAGCGACCGGGCTTTATGGATTGGGTCTCACTTTGGTCGGCCTGTTCATGATGTTTGGTCATGTGGCGCCCAAAGTATTTTACCCGCGCATCAATCGTTCCCTCGGGGCCGCGGCCGATCGCCACCAAATGCATCGATTGGTTTGCGGACCGGCGCTCGGGCTCGGATTGATCTTCGCTCTGCTGCAAGCGGGACTGGTCGCTTGCCTGCCATTTTTGTTGCATTGGGCCCTGCCAAAATATTTCGCGGGACTCGGCGCCGCGCAGATTCTGATTCTGGGCGCCTATTTTCTGCCGCTGGTGCGCGCCGGCGGGAACTACCTCGTCGCTCGCGATCGCCATTGGCACTTCCTCCTCTACGTTGGCATCAGTCTGCTCTTCAGCGCGATCATGAGCACCAGCCTGGTCTGGTTTGGGTGCGGCATCGAAGGGATCGCGCTGGGGACTTCATCGGCCGGTTTTATTCTGGTCATGCTCGTCTGGCGCGAAGTGATGGACGATTTCACTGCGAATGCGTTCGAGCGTGCGCGACAACTCACTTTTATGTTCCTCCCTTTCGCGGTCCTGGTGCTGTTGCTCGTGATCACCGGCTGGACGCAATCCACCTCGCCTCCTCGGGCGCTGTTCGAATCGGTCATGCGCACCCTTCTTTTGAGCGCAGGCCTCTTGGGCGTGCTTGCGGCCATCGCGCCTTATCGAAGTGAAATGTTGCGGCTGTTCCATGCGGTGCGCGGCGAAACGGCGTCTTCCTGGAGAACTCGGTCCAGCGCCATGGCCGAGACGACATAGCCAAACCTACGGTCGGGTCAGCATCTCCCATGAATTCGAGTGCTCATCGCAATGGCGGCCAGCTTCAGCCTGGCCGGTTTGAACAAAGCTTGCGCAGACTTTATCGCCGGCTTTTTCCCAAGCTGCCGGAAGAACTTCGCCGTTTCACCGCAGATTGTGAATCGCTGCTCGACGTGGGTTGCGGCTCCGATTCCCCGGCTCAACATCTGCCGGCGGGCATCTGGAAAATGGGTGTCGATGCGTTTGCACCCAGCATCGAACAGAGCCGGGCGCGCTCGATTCATCACGAGTATCGATTGATGAATGTCCTCGACCTGGCACAGGCTTTCGAGCCGCAATCGTTCCATTGTGTTTTGTGCTGCGATGTTATCGAACATTTAACACGCTTGGATGCGCTTCGGCTGATTCGTGCCATGGAAAAGGTGGCGAGCCGGATGGTGATCATCAAAACCCCGAACGGCTTTCTGCCGCAGGACGAATACGACAACAATCCTCTGCAAGTGCATCGGTCCGGTTGGGAAGTCGAAGAGATGCGTGCCCTGGGCTATGACATCATCGGGATCGGAGGCTGGAAGCCACTGAAGGGCGAGCGGGCCAATCTCCGCTTTCGCCCCGCTTCGTTTTGGAATCGCGTCGCCGATGTGACACGGCCTTTGGTGCGGAACTGGCCGGAGCAGGCCTTTGAAATCCTCTGTGTCAAACAGATTGCTCCGGCTCAGCGCAAATCAGGTTCGATGAACGCTCGACCATGCGCGGTGGCCTGATGGACGGGTTGCGGATCGAAACGAAAGTGCGTCCATGAACGTTCCCCAATTCCAATCCAACTCCGTCCACATCGGCTTTATCGGGGACTTGATTCAAAGCCCTGAGTTAAAGGTCGATCCCCGCCTGCGCGAACGCTTGCGTTCCACCGATTTCAATGTGGCCAATCTGGAAGCGCCTTTCATCGACACAACTTGCCGGCCCTTGAATGGCCGAAGCGGGGTGCATCAGCGCCGCAACGATTGCGCGGTCCTGCACGACCTCAACATTCATGCGGTCAGCCTGGCCAATAATCACATGCCTGATTTCGGCGGAGAGGGAATTCGATTGACCCGGGGGCGGCTCGCCGCGGAGGGCATTGCCGCTTTTGGCGCGGGAATGAATCGTGCCGAAGCCATGCAACCGGCGGAAATCGAAACGGCAATGGGGCGGTTTGCCTTTTGGGGGTTCATGTTCAACCTGAGCCTGCGCCGTTTTGGATTTGCCACACTCGACAAACCCGGAGTGGCGGAGTTTCAACCGGCGAACGCCTCATTGGGCGAGAGCAACGCCGCGCACAAAATCGTCTTCAACCACTGGCACCAGGAATTCGAAGATTACCCCGAGCCGCTCTTCAAAGAACAAGGCCGTCGATTGCTCGAACGATGCGCGCTCATCGTCGGTTCCCATCCGCATTGCGTTCACGGAATTGAAATGCATCTTGGCAAATACATTTTTCACAGCTTGGGGAATTTTTCCATGCCACGCGCCCAATACCTCAACTGCCAGGTGGGCCTCTATCGTGGGAAAAAATCGTATCAAGGATTTGTGCCAATCGTGGAATTCAACCGCACCGGGGTCGAGCGCTTTTCCATCGTTCCCTATTCCATCGATCCCACGGGAACGCAGATTTCGCTTATGCCCCCGGAAGAAGAGCAGGCTTTTCGCGCAAAGCTGGAAACGCTTTCAGATCCGCTCACGCTGGAAGAGGCCGCCTATCGCCGATTTTATCGCCGCCACAAAATCCGGCCGCTGCGCTTCACGCTGAGTCGAAGCCCGCTTTTGAACAAGGTGCTTTCCGAACTTTTCCTGCTCTTCGCTCAGGCCATGCGGCTTCTGGAACTGGCCACCGTCACATCGCTCGAAGTGCTCGGAATCCGCCAGTTCGTGCGCAGCCGCTTCCGGCGCGTCATCGACCAGATTTATCTCTGGCGATAGCGCGCTGATCGCCCCACACCCACCGAAGGCGAAACAATCATGGAATACGAAGAACTCATCCAGGAATTGGCGGCCGAGGGAGCGAACGTCACTTCCATTCATGGGCTCGCGATTCTGGCGACGCTCCTCACCGGCTTTTTGCTTTTGCGGCTGCCGCGGCGCGACGCGCTCGCCGCCTTGTTGACTGCCTGCATTCTTATTCCGTTTGGCCAACGCATCGTCATTGGCGGCTTTGATTTCATGATGATTCGGATTCTCATCCTGTTCGGATGCGCCCGCATGCTGCGGTCCGCGCCGGAGGATCGACCGGTTTGGACTCCCATCGACAAGGTATTTCTCGCGTGGGTGGCGGCTATGGCGGTGATCTATGTGCTGCTCTGGCATAGGGGGGATGCTCTGACCAACCGTTTGGGCTTTGCTTTCACCGCGATCGGTGTTTACGCGATCTTCCGCTTTTTCGTCCGCGATTTTGACGATGTGCAGCGCATCTTCCGAGTTCTGGCGGTGATGTCGATCATCGTCGGTGTTTTCATTGCGCGCGAATGGCTGACGCAACGGAACATTTTTTACGTCTTTGGCGGTGTGCCGGAGTTTACAGAAATACGTGATGGCAAATTGCGATGTCAGGGGCCGTTTGCGCATGCGTTGCTCGCCGGAAGCTTTGGCGCGGCCTGTTTTCCAGCGAGTTTTGCGTTGTGGTGGCAGGGGGGCAAAGGAAAGATGCTCGGACTGGCGGGCTGCTTGAGCGCGATTTGCATTGCTTTGGGATCATCGTCGAGCGGACCACTGCTCTCCCTGCTAGCCGCGGTCGTGGCTCTGGCGATGTGGAAGGTGCGTCATCGCATGAATCAAATCCGCTGGGGGCTGGCGGGGCTTCTGGTTTGTTTGCATCTGGTGATGGAAGCGCCGGTTTGGGCGTTGCCGCACAAGATCAAAATTTTTGGCGCTTCTTCCGGATTTCATCGCTTTGAACTCGTGGACAACTTTATTCGGCGCGTCGATGAATGGAGCTTGCTGGGAACCAAATCCACGATGCATTGGGGCGAGGCGATGGGTTACATGGATTTGTGGGATGTTTCCAATTACTTCGTCTCCGTGGGAGTCAAAGGCGGCTTGCTTTCACTCATTTTGTTTTTCGTTTTGCTCACCCTCTGTTTCAAAGCGATCGGCGAAATCAGAAACGCCGTGCTGGAAAACGAAGCCTGCAGCATCCGGACCTGGTGCCTGGGAAGCATGCTCTTCGCTATGGTCGTCTCCTTTTGGGGCGTGGTCTATTTTGATCAGATGCAGTGCATTTGGTACATGACCCTCGCCATTGTTGCGAGTGTGAGAAGCCGGGCCTCGCAACCCACGACGAGCCAGACCGCGCTTGAATCCGGCGCGCCGCACGTGCCCTTCGCCTCCTTCGAGTTGAATTCCTAACGTCCGAATTGCAGCGATCGATTTCGATTTCGTCCGTTCCGCAAACGTTTGTTAACATATGGAACGCCCCAGAATTCGACCGATCGAATTGCGAGCCTGAACTTCTTGCCTCTGTGCCTCAATATGCGGGCGGACCTTTCCATTGTGATTGTCAGTTGGAACGCGCGAAATTTTCTGCGGCGCTGTCTCGAATCGCTTCACAAATCTTCCGGACTCTGGCGCACTGAAATCTTTGTCGTGGACAATGCCTCCTCGGATGGCTCGCCGGAAATGGTTGAGGCGGAATTTCCGAATGTTCACTTGCTTCGCAATGCGGACAATCTGGGTTTCGCCCGCGCCAACAATCTCGGAATCAAGCGGAGTTCCGGCCGTTTCGTGGCCCTCGTCAATTCGGATATCGAGGTGTTCCCCGATTCGCTCGATCTCATCCTCCGGTACCTTGAGCTTCATCCGGAGATCGGTTTGCTCGGTCCCCGCGTCCTGAACTCTGATCTCACTTTGCAAGGGCCGAGCCGCCCACGCCGGCTTCCTTCTTTGGCCAGAACGATGGCCCGTGCCATGGCCCTCGACCGCATCATCCCTTCGCTGACCTATTACCCGGTGAATGCCACTCGGCCCGTCGATGCATTGGGAGGTTGTTTTTGGGTGATACGACGCGAAGCGCTCGAAGAGGTCGGCCTCTTGGATGAGAGCTTTTTTATATATGCCGAGGATACGGACTGGTGCCGGCGGCTTAAGGATGCCAGGTGGCAAGCGGTTTACTTCACGGACGCGCGGGTGATTCATTTTGGCGGCGCCAGCTCGGCGAACGCGCCGGCGCGATTCCAGACCGAGATGTACCGCGCCAATCTTCATTATTGGCATAAACATGGCGGAAGGG